>CANRMG010000011.1 GCA_947631675.1 uncultured Oscillospiraceae bacterium | reverse complement strand
AGCTCCAAAACGCTCATGTTTCCCTCTCCTTCACATATCTGTCGGCGGCCAGGGCCGCCACGTTTCCCTGTCCCACGGCCCGGGCGATCTGGTAGGGCCGGCCGGTGCAGTCCCCGGCGGCGTACACGCCCGGCACGCTGGTATCCATATCCGGGCCCACGGCGATGTGGCCTCCCTCCATCCCAAGACCCGGCAGCAAGGCGTCCGCCGCCACCGTGTCCCGGAGGATGAACACCCCGTCCACGGCCTGCTCTTCGCCGCCGCAGCGCAGGGCCGTCACCTTGTCCGCGCCCAGTATCTCCGCATCCTTCGCCTGAGCCGCGGTGAGAAAGAACACGTCACAGCCGATGCTCTTCAGGAAATCGGCGTCCTTCTCCGCTCCGCCGCCCAGGCCCAGTACAGCCACCCGCTTGCCCTTATAGAGCATCCCGTCGCAGGTGGCGCAGTAGCTCACGCCCCGGCCCAGATACTCCTTCTCGCCGGGAAAGGGCCTGGCCCCCTGCCGGGCGCCCAGGCAGAGGATGAGGCTTTTCGCCTCGTATACCTCCCGATCCTGGCCCACCATGAACTTCCCGCCAAAGGCCATCACATTGGTGACCCGGCCGGTGATGACAGGCACGCCCTGCTCGATGACCGTCTCCAGCATGGAGACCAGCAGCTGCCGCCCGGTCATGGCCGCCAGGCCCGGATAGTTGTCGATCCTGGGGGCCTGCGCCAGGGGCGTATTGAGGGGCTCCGACGAAAGGATCGCCGTCTTCCGGCCCCGGGCCTTCGCCGTCAGGGCCGCTGAGATGCCCGCGGGCCCCGCGCCCAGTATGAGGATGTCATATGTCTCCGCCATAGGGTCCTCCATGCCTTATTCGCTAACATGGTATTGTACCACACCCTGTCCGCCCCCGCAAGAGAGTATAACCATTCAGGCCGCAAAAAAGCCCCCTTTGCACAAGGGGGCCAATAATGAACTGTATTATTTTTACTCCCGGCGGATACGGCGGGCCAGCATGAACAGTGCCCAGCCGATGAGGCACCCGGCCGCGTTCAGGATGAGGTCGTCTATGTCGCACACGCCGAGATATGTCGCGTACTGCACCGCCTCGATGACGGCGATGAGCGCCAGCACGAAGGGCAGAAAAAGCCACAGCTTACGCATAGGCGGCCACAGCAGGGGCAGGAACACGCCCAGGGGCACGAACACCGCCACGTTCCCCGCCAGGTTCACCGCCGCCGAGCGGATCAGATGGGGCTTGTCGGACAGGGCGATGAGGCGCACATAGTGGCGGATCATCTGAAAGGGCGACAAATTGAGCCGGCTGGCCCCGGCCAGGGCCTCCTCCGTCAGGGGCGCCCCCAGCCGCTGGCCGAAGAGCAGCCACGCCATCACCACGCCGTACAGGGCAAAGGCCGCCCAGATCCACTTTTTCGTTCCACGCTCCATGGGCACGGGCCTATCAGTCCTTCTTCTCCGGCTTGTCGGTATTTTCCTTATCCGCCCGCTCCGCGAACCGGCGCAGGCCCATATACGCCACCATCTCCAGGGCGATGAGGGCCGCGGCGATGAGCCCCATGATCTCCAATGACAGATACCAGGGCGTGGGCGCAGCGTAGACCTCCGGCCGGGCAGACCGGTCCCAAAACTGCCATATGACAAAGATGAGATAGGCCGCGCCCGTCACGGACATGACCACGGCCATGATACGGTCAAATCTCTTCATGCGTTTTTCCTCCGTTTTTCATCCTATCCGCCAGCGCCGAAAAGCTCTCAATATACCCGTCCGCCAGGGCATTGATCGCCGCCCGGTCCGGGTCGGAATGGGCGTCGTAGACCACGACGGTGTCCAGCCCCGCGGCCCTTGCCGCCTGTACGCCGGTGAGGGAGTCCTCGAACACCACGCACTCCGCCGGCGTCAGGCCCGTCTGGCTGAACAGCGTAAAATAGATCTCCGGGTCCGGCTTGATGTTTTTCGCGTCCTCGCAGGATAAGATGCGCTCGAACAGTTTATCCAGCGGGGCCTTTTTCATGATATTTTCGTTCCGGGTCATGTATGTCTCGATGGTCCGCCGGCGGGTGGTGGTCACCAGCATCAGCCGGCAGCCCGTCCCCTTCAGCGCCCACAAAAACCGGTCCGCCCCGGGCTTATAGTCCACACGCTCCAAAAGCCCCTGGGCGATGGCGTACCGCCGCTCGTATATCTGCCGGGGAGACAGCGCCGTGCCGTAGCGCTCCTTCAGCTCCGCGCAGTAGCGCAGGTAGGGGTTGGCCTCCTCTCGGAACCGGCGCAGGGCCTCGTCCCGCAGGGCCTGCAGCGCCGCCATGTCCGGCTCCCCGCCGGTCAGCTCCCGGTACAGAACGCGGTCCGTCTCGTTCCATACGCCGATGGAATCTATGAGCGTGCCGTCCAGGTCAAAGAGGGCCGCTTTTTTCCCCGCCAGTATATCCAGCGCGTTTTTCATCATACCACCTGCAAGAAAGACCGGCCGGCAAAGCGCCGGCCGGCCGGGATGAACGGTCTTATTTGTTGAGCATCTTCAGGATGTCCTCGGCGGACTTTCCGCTGCTGACCAGCTTCGATACCACCTTCTCGATCTCCGCCTTCTGGGCCACGGCGGTCTCGATAGCGGCGGCCTCAGCCTTTTTCTCCTCCAGGGAGACGATGGCCTTCTCCGCGGCGCGCAGTTCCTTTTTCTTGGCCTTCAAAAGCTGCTTCTGCTTCTCGATCTCGGCGACGATCGCCGCCTCCTCCGCCTCCAGGGTCTTTTTCAGCGCCTGCTGGGCGGCCAGCTTTTCCTCCACCTTCGCAACGGAGGCGATGGTCTTTTTGTTCTTGCTCCCCTTCGGTCTGGGCATGATATTATTCCTCCTGTGGATGGGATGTTAAAATAGATTATACGTTGCCGGGGCCAAAAACGCAAGAAAAATATAAACATAAATACGAATAATTTTTCGCGCTCTCCGCCGGCATACGAAAAACATGTCGTTTTATCGGTCCCGCCGATTATTTTTCCGTTATATTTTCCGTCGCCAGCGCCGCCGCTTTTTTTAGCAGCGCCTCCCGCTCATTGGGGGTCTCCCCCTCCAGAACACTGGTCAGAAGTCCCTCCAATATCCGGCCCACGGCCGGTCCTTTTTCCACGCCCAGGGCCAGGATGTCCCGGCCGTTCACCGCCAGGCTCCTCACGGAAAAACATGGGGCCGGCTCCGCCAAAAGCTCCGTCAGTATCCGCCCCGCCGTCCCGATCAGGGTCTCCCATGGGGTGTCCGCTGCCAGGACCGCGTCGGCCCGGTCGGCGCAGTCCGCCCGCCAGCAATCCAGAAGCTGCCGCACCGCATCTTCCCCCACCTTCGCCAGCAGCCGCCGCATGGCCCTTGGGGTCTGAGGCGGGCAGATGTCATGGTTGGCAATGAGCAGGCACACCCGCTCCCGGGTGTCGTTGTCGCATTTGAGCCGGCGCAATATGCCGTCGGCCATCTCCGCGCCCCGCTCTCCGTGGCCGTAAAAGTGGCCCACGCCGGCCTCGTCGGTGAAGAACATCTCCGGCTTGGCCACGTCGTGCAGCAGCATGGCCAGACGCAGCACCTCATCCCGGGGCGCGGCGTCCACCGCCATGGCCGTATGGGTCCACACGTCATGGATGTGGTGGGGATTGCGCTGGTCAAAGCCCGCTGCAGCCGCCAGTTCCGGGATGACCTGGAAAATGACCGGGGCGAAGGCCAGCAGCACCCTGCCCGCGCCGGGACCTATGAGCAAGCCCTTGAGCTCCGCGAACACCCGCTCCCGGGCCACCTTGTCCAGCAGGGCCCTGTTCTCCCTCAGGCTCCGGGCGGTGGCAGGTTCTATCTCAAAGTCCAGCTTGGAGGCGAAGCGCAGGGCCCGCAGGATGCGCAGGGCGTCTTCGCCGAAGCGCTCGTCCGGCTCCCCCACACAGCGGATGAGGCCCGCCGCCAGGTCCTCCCGGCCCCCGAAGGGGTCGATCACGGTCCCGTCCGGGGCCAGGGCCATGGCGTTCACGGTGAAGTCCCGCCGGGCCAGGTCCTCTTTAAGGTCCGGCACGAAGGTGACATGGTCCGGGTGGCGGCCGTCGGCATAGGTCCCGTCGGTGCGGAAGGTGGTGATCTCCACGGGCCCGGCCTCGGTCAGGACCGCGACGGTGCCGTGCTTCAGGCCCGTCTCGATGAGCCGGCAGCCGGCGAATACACGCTCCGTCTCCGCCGGCAGGGCGGCAGTGCATATGTCCCAATCCGCCGGCTCCCGGCCCATGAGGCTGTCCCGGACACAGCCCCCCACCGGGTACGCCTCATAGCCCGCCGCCCGCAGGGCGGCCAGCAGCGTATCCACATAGGCGGGGACCGGCGTCATCTTTTTCACCTCGACTTGTTTTTTCTCAAAGAATATGATAAAATAATTTAAATATTATAAGCGGGGGAGGCGCACATATGAACATCCATGAATCCGCCGAGGATTATCTGGAAGCCATCTATATGCTGGGCCAGGAAAAGGGCTTTGTCCGCTCCATCGACATCGCCAACTCCCTGGGCTACTCCAAGCCCTCCGTCAGCGTGGCCATGAAGCAGCTGGAGGCCAACGGCTACATCCGCCGGGACGAGGACAGACGCCTCTATCTGGAGGACAAGGGCCTGGCCATCGCCAAGCGCATCTATGAGCGCCACGAGACCATCGCGGCGGTGCTCATGAGCCTGGGCGTGGACCGGGAGACGTCCTACAAGGACGCCTGCAAGATCGAGCACGATCTGTCCGACGAGACCTTCCGCTGCATCCAGGCCTATATCGCCGCCCACGGCGGCGCTGTCCCCGACGGGAAGGCCCACAAAAAAGCCCACGCGGACAAGAAGTAGTATAACGTATTTTCCCCAAAATGCAACAAGCCCCCGGAGCAAACGCTCCGGGGGCTTGTGCCTCACTGCCGCTCATATGGCAAAATTTTTCAGCTTTTTTGAAACGATTCGGTCCTGTGCTGCGAATATACAGACAGAAGGGATGTGGACACGCTGGCCCACGATCAGGAGCAAAAGTGGATACGGGCCATCCTGCGCCGCGGGGACCGGACGGCGGCCGACGCGCTGGTGCGGGCGCACTACGACGGGCTTTACGCCTATATCTGGCGGCAGGTGGGCCAGCCCGAGGACGCCCTCGACCTGACCCAGGAGAGCTTCATCGCCGCTTTGCAGAGCCTTTCCTCCTATGACCGGCACAAAAGTGCCTTTCGCACATGGCTTTACCACATCGCATCCCACAAGATCATCGATCACCGGCGAAGATACCGGGCGGCGGTGCCGCTGACGGAGGATATTCCCTCGCCAGAGGATCTTACCGCCATCGTCCACGACAAAGTGCTGTCCGCCCAGGCGGAGGCGCTGGTACGGCAAGAGGAGCCCCTGGACCAAGAGATATTCCGCCTGCACGTCTACGGCCAGTGCAGCTTCCCGCAGATCGCCGCCGTCACCGGCCAGGCGGAGGCAAAGATCAAGAGCCGGTATTATCGCCTCATAGCAAGGTTGAGAAAGGAGCTGACAGACGATGAGTGACGCCATTCCCTATCCTGACGCAGAGGCGCGGGAACGCAGTATCAACGCGATATTGGACGCCGGCGTCCCCCAGCCCCGGCTGGGCTTTTGGCAGTTCCTGTCGGGCGTGTTCCGTTTTGAATGGCTGCCCATCGTGGGCTTCCAGGCTGTCGCGCTGCTCCTTGCGGGGCTGTTCCTATACGGCGCATCGCAGGACCTGAAATATCTCCCGGTATTTATACCCCTGTTCATCCTGGCCGCCGTCCCCGTGGTCTTTCAGGGGCAATACTTCGGGACGGGCGAGCTGGAGGCGGTCACCCGCTCCTCCGGGGCGCAGATCGTCCTGGCCAAGCTGATCCTCGCGGGCGCGGCGAATCTGGTCTGCATGACCATGCTGCTGTGGCTGGAGGTCCGCCTGACCGGCAGCGTCCGGGACCTGGGACGGATGATCCTGTACTGCCTGGTGCCCTATCTGGTCTGCATGACCATGCTTCTGCACCTCATTCGGAGCAGGAGGCAAAACGGCATGACGCTGGCTATTGTCACGTCGCTGGGCTCGTGCCTTTTCTGGCGGGCCTCCTCCCGCCTGACGCCGGGATTATACGAGCTGTCGGCGGCGGGGGTATGGATCGCCGCGTTCACCGTCTTCTCGGCGTTCTTCGCCAGGGAGATATGCTTCATCGTTAAAGCAAGCAAGGAGGGCAAAATGTATGGAGCTGTCGTTTGACCGCCTGACAAAACACTATGGCAGCAAGATCGCGGTGGACCGGGTGAGCGCCGCGCTCACGCCCGGCGTCTACGGCCTGCTGGGCGCCAACGGCGCGGGCAAAACTACCCTCATGCGGATGCTGTGCGCCATTTTAGAGTCCACCTCCGGGGAAGTGTTCTTCAATGGCGAGGAAGTGACGGGCATGGGCGCGGCGTACCGGAACATGCTGGGGTATCTCCCCCAGGACTTCGGCTATTACCCCCACTACACCGCCGGGGAGTTTCTCTCCTACATCGCCACGCTGAAGGGGATACCCCGGGATATGGCCCAAAGACGCATCCATGAACTGCTGGGCACCGTGGGGCTGCTGGGCGCCGCCAGGAAAAAGCTGCGCACCTTTTCCGGCGGCATGAAACAGCGGGTGGGTATCGCCCAGGCGCTGCTCAACGACCCGCAGGTGCTGATCCTGGACGAGCCCACGGCGGGCCTTGACCCAAAGGAACGGGTGCATCTGCGCAATCTTCTGGCGGACTATGCCGGGGACCGGATCGTGATCCTCTCCACCCACATCGTGTCCGATGTGGAGGCCATTGCGGACCAGGTGCTCGTCATGAAAAACGGGCGGTTCATCCTCCGGGGCACGGTCCTGGAGCTGGTCAGGCAGGCGGAGGGAAAGGTCTGGGAGCTGACCGTCCCGGCAGAGCAGGCGCGGATATGGGAGAAGCGGGTCACGGTGGCGAATTTCCGCCATGAGGGGGACCGCGTCGTGCTGCGCATCCTTTCCGACCGGCGGCCCTCTGAGCATGCCGTCCCCTGCCGGGCGACGATGGAGGATCTGTATCTCTACCATTTTGGCGAGGAGGCGTGAGATGGAGCTTTTTCGGTTGGAACATAGAAAACTCTGGCGAAAGGCCAGCGTGCGGGTCTCGGTGCTGCTGTGCTTTATTTACGTGGTCATATTCTGCGGGGCGCTGAACTATCAGTGGTTCGGGTTCGGCAGCGAGGGCAACGCCACCAGCGCTTTCGGCAACCGCTTCGACGGCTGGACAGAGATACGGGCCAGCCAGGCCCAGGCGGCCCGGTACGGCGGTCTGCTCACGGACGAGTCCCTCCGGCAGATGGTATCGGACCTGCAGCAATATGACGCCGCAGGCATGGAAAGCGAGCTGAGGCGCAGCGAGCGGACCCAGCTCAACGGCTGGCTCAGCCTGCTCTATCCAGAATTGGAGGAGCAAGACCGGGGGCTCTACTCCATCCTGATGGCCTACTATGTGGATACGTCGCAGCTAACGGATTTTTACGCCCGGCGGGATGGGGCGCTGGAGGATTTTCTGCACACCCAGGGCCAGTGGACCGGGCCGGAGGGAGAGCTGCTGCGGGGGATGGACGCCCGGGTGGAAGAGCCCTTCCGGTATCAGTGGACCAGCGGCTGGCAGCAGCTTTTGGGCGATACGCTGCCGGATATGGGCATGATCATGGCCCTGTTTCTTGCCATCATCCTCTCGCCCACCTTTTCCGGGGAGTGGCACCGCAACACCGCGCCGCTGCTGCTGACCATGGACCAGGGCTGGCATTGCCTGGCGCTGGCGAAGGTCCTCAGCGGGCTGGCCTTCGCCGTGGAGCTATTCATGCTCATGGCCGCGGGGAGCGTCACGGCGCAGCTCATCTGGCTGGGCACAAGCGGGTGGGATATGCCCATCCAGACCATAAAGCTTCTGGCCGTGGCGCCCATGAATATGCTGCAGGCGGAGATATATGAATACGCCTTCACGCTGCTGGGCGTCGTCGGCTATGCCGGCGTGGTCATGCTCCTGTCGGCGCTGGTAAAGAGCAACGTGCTGGCGCTGCTTTTGAGCCTGGGCGCAGTGTTCGGGCCGGCGGTAGCCGCCCAGTACCTGCCCATGGGCGCGCAGAAAGCACTGGACCTGCTGCCCCTGGTGGGCAGCGGCGCAGACATATTTCGCACCAATACGTTCCATATCTTCGGGAAGTACATCTGGTCCCCCTATCTTCTCATCACCGTCCCGGTCCTGATCGGCCTTGCGTGCACTCCCCTTGCCATTATGAGATGGTCCCGGCGGCAGCGGACATGAAAAAGCCCCCTCAAATGAGGGGGCTTTTCTTATATCTTCTTCATGTACCGTGTGGCAGCTTTCAGCATCAGGCGTTTCAGGCCGGCGGTGTCGAACTGTATCTCCATCAGATGGTCGCCACCCATGGGGGTCATCTTGGTGATGGTGCCGGCGTGAAATGCGCTGTGCTCCACCCTGTCCCCCACGTGGAAGCTGACGGCAGGGGCCGCCGCCTTGGGCGCGGGGGGCGCGAGGGTCTTTTTCCGGGTCTTCTGCCAATCCCGGACGGCGGGGGCGGGGCTGCCGCCGGACCAGGTGTTCTTCCGGGGCGCGGGGGCGGCGGACCAGCCGGCGTCGGTCTCCGGCACGTCGTCGAAGTCGAACCAGGCGGAGGTCTTCAGGTCCGAATAGGGCCGGTCGATGTGCTCGGGTGGTATTTCGTCCACGAAGCGGCTGACCCGGTGGGGGGCCGTCTGGCCGAACACCATCCGCTGGCGGGCGCTGGTGAGAAAGAGCCGCTTTTTCGCCCTTGTGATGGCCACGTAGGCGAGCCGCCGCTCCTCCTCCATCTGTTCCGACTCGCCGATGGCCTGCAGGGAGGGGAATACCCCCTCCTCCATGCCCACCACGAACACGGTGGGAAATTCCAGTCCCTTGGCGGAGTGGATGGTCATGAGGGTGACGGTGTTCTCGTCCAGGTCCACCGCCTGCAGGTCCGTGTAGAGGCTCACCTCGTCCAGGAATCCGGCCAGAGTGTCGTCCCCGCTCTCCTTGATATGGGTGACGATGAAGTTTTTCAGCTCCCGCACGTTTTCCAGCTTATTGGCCGCCTCGTCGGTGCGGGCGGCCTCCAGCATGGCGGCGTAGCCGGTCTTTTCCAAAAGCGCGTCATAGAGGGCCTCCAGGCCCTCGTTATGGGCCGTGGCGGAAAGGCCATTCATCATCTCCACGAAGGGCTTCAGCTTCCCCGCGCTCTTGGCTAGCTCCGGGAAGGCCTCGGCCATGGATATGACCGTGAAGAGGGGCAGACCGTTTTCCTCCGCGATGCCCCGGGCCCGCTCGACGGTGGTATTGCCGATGCCCCGGGCGGGGACGTTGATGATGCGGCTCAGGCGCAGGTCGTCCGCGGGGTTCAGGAGCACGAAGAAATAGGCCATCAGGTCCTTGATCTCCGCCCGCTCGAAGAAGGGGTTGCCCTTCACGATGCGGGGGCGGATGCCGTGGCGAAGGAAGGCCTGCTCCAGCGCCCGGGACTGGGCGTTCAGGCGGTACAGCACCGCGTGGTCCCGGAGGTTGTCCCCCTGGTCCACGGCCTGGAGCACCTGGCGCACCACGTACTGGGCCTCGTCGTCCTCGTTTTTCGCCACGTACAGGGTGATGCGCTCCCCGTCTCCGGCGTCGGTCCAGAGCTTCTTGCCCTTCCGGCCCTTGTTGTTTGCAACCACCGCGTTGGCGGCGTTCAGGATATGGCCCGTGGAGCGGTAGTTCTGCTCCAGGCGGATGGCCCGGGCCTTCTCATACTGGTCCTCAAAGGACAGGATGTTCTCGATGGTGGCCCCCCGGAATGCATAAATGGACTGGTCGTCGTCGCCCACCACGCATATGTTCCGGTGTGCCCCGGCCAAGAGCGTGGCCATCATGTACTGGAGGTTGTTGGTGTCCTGGTACTCGTCGATGAGCACGTACTTGAACTTGCGCTGGTATCGCTCCCGCACCTCGGGAAACTCCCGCAGGATGCGCACGGTGTTGTAGAGGAGATCGTCGAAGTCCATGGCCCCGGCCTCCATGAGCCGCTTGGCATAGGCCTTGTAGAGCTTCGCCGCCCCCTGCATGCGAAAGTCCCCTGACTTCTCCGCCGCCTGGGCAAATAGGGCGGGGGTCTGGAGCCGGTTCCGTGCCTGGTCGAAGCAGGCTGCCGCCCACCGGGGCGGGTAGACCTTCTCGTCCATGTTCTCGTCCTTCAATATGCGCTTGATGACTGCGATGCGGTCCGCCTCGTCGTAGATGGTGAAGCTGTCAGGGTAGCCCAGAAGGGGCGCCTCCTTGCGCAGAATGCGCACGCAGGCGGAGTGGAAGGTCCGGGCCCAAATGTCCTCCGCCGCCTCGCCCAGCATGGCGTTCAGCCGGTCCTTGAGCTCGCCGGCGGCCTTGTTGGTGAAAGTGATGGCCAATATCTGCCAGGGCGCCACGGGCTCGAAGGCCGCGGCCTCCTCCGCTGGGCGTTTGAGGCTCTCGTCCCCCGCCAGATACCGGCGCATGACGTCCAGCTTCTCCTCGTCCGCGTCGGGGGGAAGCTGGTCTGAGTCGGAGGCCCGGCCGTATTTCATGAGGTTGGCGATGCGGTTGATGAGCACTGTGGTCTTGCCGCTGCCGGCCCCGGCCAGTATCAACAAGGGCCCTTCCGTGGCCATGACCGCCTCTTTCTGCTTGTCGTTCAGCCGGGGAAAGTTTTTCGCGATGACCTTCCGCCGGGCGTCTATGTAGTTTTTCGTAAAATCGTCCATGGGGAGAGTATAGCATAAAACCCGGCGGGAGGAAAGCCCTTCCGCCGGGTAGTTGCTGTTCAGCCGTGAGTATTGTAGTGCAGAGAAAGCATGTTCATGGCCTTGAAAAGCTTGTGGCAGTATATGAACGGACCGACGGCGATGAGCGTGCCCAAGACGCCCCAGAGCCAGTATGTGCCGGCGCCGAAGCGGTAATAGATGCCCCGCCTCTTGAGCTCACCGCCGATGCGCGCCGATATTCTGTGATACCAGACGAAAAACGCTATGCCCGCCGTGAGCCACCCCACAAGAAACACCAGCAGGCAGTAGTGCATGGTCTTTTTTCCGTCGTACCGTCCGGCGATGATGTTGATGTCGGTGGATATGGATGAAAACAGCACGATACCGTATATCCCGAAGGTGATGAGGGAGAGCAGTATGAATTTGAGCAGTCCCCGGTTCGTTTTCAACTGCCCCACGGGCGCCTGAGAGGGCTGATAGACCTGTTCGGTTGGTGTCATATGAATACCTCCTTATTCTTTTGACCCGGTTTTCAGCTCGCCACTTCCAGAAGCATCTGGTCGATCCGCAGCATTGCCTGCGTAAAGTAAACCGTCTCTGCGTCGGTCAGGTCTGCATCCTCCAGGTCATCCAGCTTCTGCATATACTCCGTATACTTTCCCAGGAAGGAGAGATAGTCGCCCATGGCGCCTATGTCCGAGGTGTCATAGTTCTTCATGAAATCCACGTATTCACGGAAGAACTCTTCGTACGTGTCGATGGCCTCTTTGATCTCCGGCCGGATGTCGTCAGATGCGGCCGCCTCCTGCGCCGGTTCCTCCGTCGGCTCCGGTGCCTCGGTGGGTTCCGGCTCCTCCGCCGCCGTTCCATTCAATTTGTCCTCCAGTTCGCCGGCCTTTTCCTCCAGGCTCTCGGCCCCGGCCTCTATGCGGTCGGCGACATTGTTGATCTTCTCCTCCAGCGCCTTCCCGCTGCAGCCTGTCATGGTCAGCACCAGGACGAGAGCCAATGCGATTAAGCATGCCTTTTTCATTTTTCCCTCCGTCAGTCCAGGCCGTCTGACAGCTGGTCCGCGGTGTACTGCGTCCCGGCGATGGTGATGATAAGATCCTCGGCACAGCCGTCGAACACATATTTGCCCAGCTCCGTCAGACCGTCGCCGATGGTGACTTCGGCCAATTTTTCGCAGTACTCAAACGCCCCGTCGTCGATTACGATCTCGTGGTCCGCCTCGTCACTGTTGCAGATGCTGACAGACACCAAGTCGTCGCAGCTGTTAAATGCATTTTCATGTAACGTCACTTGGTTACAATCGATCTGCACGTTCTCCAAATCTTCGCAGGACCCAAAAGCGTATTCCTCCGCGGAGAACGATCCGCCGGTGACTGTAAGGCTCTTCAAAGAGGAGTACTCAAACACGCGTTTGTCCAGTTCCGTTTGACAATCCGTTATTTCCACCTCTGCCTCATCGCCGCAGCTATAAAAGGCATTCTCGTCGGCAGAGATCACACTGTTGACGAACTTGATAGACGTCAAGTCCTCGCAGCTGCTGAAATCATATTCCTCCAGCTCGATGTCCGTATCCGTAACAGTGAGGCTCACGATTTCACTATACTCAAACGCGCGTTTATCCAGCGCCATCGTGCAGCCGGTCATCTCCACCGTTGCTTTATCGCCAAAGCTGTAAAAAGCATTTTCGTTCATCATGATATTGCTGTCCGTAAACACGACGGACGCCAGGCCGTCACAACTACTAACGAGATATTCTCCAAACTCCAGCTCACAGCTGTTAAAGGAAAGGCTGATGATGTCGGCATATTTAAATTGGCCGTCATCCAACAAGCCCGTGCAGTTGATGAAAGACACCTCCGCTTCGTCGCCGCAACTATAAAAGACATCTTCCCCGCTGGTTATATCGCTGTCCTGTATCGTGATGGACGTCAGGTCCTCGCAGGAAGAAAAGGCGGCTTCGTCCAGCACCGGCGCGCCGCCGATGATGTTCAGGGTCTCAAACTCGCCGTTCTGAAACGCCCATTCGCCCACTTCATACTCATAGTTCGCCAGCGTTACACTGTCTACGTCCTCCAAATACTGAAAAGCCTTGGGTGCGATCAGCGTGACCGTGTCCCCAGCGGGGCTCTGGGTGGGGATAACAAGGTCGGTATCTGTACAGGTGCCGATGCCGACGATGGAGCAGGTGCCGTCGCCGTTGCTCTCAAATTCCAGCCCCTCCGAGGGGGTCAGGTCGAGCTCCGCTGGCGCCTCCTCGGCGGCCGAGACTGGGAGCACGGAAAAAGAAAATGCCAGGACCAGTGCAAGAATAATTGCCGTCACTTTTTTCATGTTCTTCTCTCCTTTTTGTTTTTCTCCGGCAGTACCGGCCCGGGGGCAGGGGACCCGCCCCCGGACTTTCCCGCCGAGATAAACAAAAGCGGTGCAGGGAATCAATTCCCTACACCACGAAAGCCACACAGCCTCGTACCGGCCGCTCTTGTGTTTCCGCACAAAAACGGATATAATACGAAACGGTGCAGTTATTCTGCTGTGTGGGAGAATTAGCCTCTCCTGCATAGGGGCGTAGGGTGGTCGCAACACCCTGCGCCCTGCCTTTATTTATCTCGCGCTCTTATTATATCGCCCATACCTCCTTTGCGCAAGCTGTTTTTTCCGGGGCCCGACAACCCCGGACTTTTTTACCTCCTTTCTTTTGTTCAATTCGGCCCTTGTTTTTGACGCGAGGCGCCTCTATAATAGCTTTTGCGCTATCAAATGGAGAGGAGGCGGCGTCATGTTCACGAAAAAAGAGATACGGGCGCTGCTGTGGCCCCTCATACTGGAGCAGGTGCTCACCGGGCTCATGGGCGTGGCGGACACGTTCATGGTCTCCAACGTGGGCGAGGCGGCCATCTCCGGGGTGGCGCTGGTGGACTCGCTCAACATGCTCATCGTCTATTTCTTCTCGGCCCTGGCCGCCGGCGGCACCATCGTCTGCTCCCAGTACATAGGCCAGGAGAATCACCTGCAGGCCAACAAGGCCTCCAACCAGGTGCTGAGCGCGTCGTTTATTCTGTCCATCACCTGCTGCGCGGTGCTGGCTACCCTGCGCCGGCCCATCCTGGGCCTCATCTTCGGCACGGTGGAGCCCGCCGTCATGGACGCGGCGGACGTGTACCTGCTGGTCACGGCCCTGAGCTATCCCTTCCTGGCCCTCTATACCGCCAGCGCAGCCCTGTTCCGGGCCACCGGCGACTCCCGCCGGCCCATGATCGTGGCCCTGGTGGCAGACATCCTGAACGTGATCGGCAACGCCATCCTCATCTTCGGCTGCGGCATGGGCGTGCTGGGGGCGGCGCTGGCCACCCTGGCCAGCCGCATCGTCAGCGCCGGGGTGATGCTCCGGTTCCAGTCCCGGCCCGGGCAGATCATCTCCCTGGGCAAGCTGAGCGCCTTCCGGCCCGACGGGACCATGCTCCGGCGCATCCTGCGCCTTGGCATCCCCTCGGCCATCGAGAACGGCATGTTCCAGTTCGGCAAGCTGGTGGTCCAGTCCACCGTATCGGTCCTGGGCACCACCGCCATCGCCTCCCAGGCCATCATCGCCATCCTGGACTCCTGCAGCGGCATGCCCGGCCAGGCCATCGGCATAGGCCTTCTCACCGTGGCGGGCCAGTGCATGGGCCGGGGCCGGCCCGACGAGGCCCGGCGGTATATGATCTACTTTACGAAGATCTCCACCCTCGTGGTGCTCGTCTCCGGCGGCGTCATCAGCGCCGCCGCCCCCTTGATTACCCGGCTCACGGCCCTGTCCCCCGCCGGGCGGGCGCTCACCTGCCAGATCACCTGGTTCGTATCAGCCATACGGGTCATCCTCTGGCCCTCGGCCTTCACCGTGCCCAACGGCCTGCGGGCGGCGGGCGACGTGTCCTTCACCATGTGGGTAGGCACCGTCAGCATGTGGACGCTGCGGGTGGGCCTTTCCTGGTATCTGTGCCGGTACACGGGCGTGGGCCTGTGGGGCATATGGTTCGGCTGGTCCGCCGACTGGGTCCTCCGGGCCACCTGCTTCCTGTGGCGGTTCCGGTCCAACAAGTGGCAGGACCACAACGTGCTGGCATAAAAAAGAGCCTTGCCAAATGCGGCAAGGCTCTTACTTTTTTGTTTTACGGATTTATCCGGGGATGCTCCGCGTCGTTTTTTGTCAGCAGGTACAGACAGTACTGATTCATGCTGATGCCCTCCTGCCGGGAGTGCTCCGCCAGCAATCTGTGCAGCGACTTGGGTATGCGCAGCTTGAACTGCCCGGAATACTCGCTGTCGGAGACCGGCTCCGGGATCTCATACCCATCCTCCAGCGCAGCTGTCAGCCATTCCCGCTTACAGTCCTCCGCGCTGGCGGCGACGGCCTCGATCGTCTCGCCGCAGGTGATGCAGCCCTTCAGCTCCGGGAACGATGCCACGAAGCCCCCCTCGGCCACGTCCCGAATGATCTCCATGCGATAGGGCAGGCCCATATAATACTCAATCGTTTTCACTGTTCGATGCCTCGCTTTCTACGACCTCTCTCACCATGAGAAGATATGCGGTTTTGATAGGCTCATGTGTCGGGATGGTGATCGGCGCACAGCCCGCCTTGCGAAACGTGCAGTGGCTGCCTCCGCTCCGCGGCCGCTTCATCTCATGGCCGCAGCTCTCCAGTACCCGCTTCACTTCCTCAAAGCGCACCTCTTTGGACAGGCCGCATATCTTTTCGATCAGCTTATCCCACTTCGACACAGGCTATCACCCTTTCATAGTATATCATGGTGTCATATATGGTGTCAATACAAGTTGTAAACTCGCCGGAGCGCTTGCTCCGGCGGGTTTTTATCCGTATTTCTTCCCTGGTATATAGACGGCCGCCAGCAGGCCGGCCAGAGAGCCCATGGGCAGCCATTGGGCCAGGGGCCCCGGCCCCAGCAGCGCCGCCGCCCCCAGGCACACCAATCCGCTCAGGGCCATGGTCAGCAGGGCCCATATCCGCACACTCCGCAGGATGTGGGGCCAGGTGCGGTTATCGAACCGCACCCCCGGCACGTTCATCCGCAGGGGACCGTCGTAGTACATGTTGATGTTCCCCACGTCGTGATACCAGGGCAGGCGGGTCTTGGCGAACAGGCAGAAATAGGCGCCGAAGCCAATAGCCAGCCCCGTCAGCAGCGCCGCGGGATAGTATACGCTCCAGTGGTCCGGGTCGCGGGCCATCCGATACACCAGCAGCCCCAGCTCCAGCAGGGCGGCGGCCAGACACAGGCCGTACCGCAGGGCCCATTTTTTCCGGTCCGGGCCGCCCCGCGCCGGGCTCTCTGTCAGGCCCAGGGCCTTCTGCACCAGCGCCTCCGCGTCGGCCGGGCTCATGCTCTCCGAGCTTTCCAGCCGCCGGCCCTCCAAAAGCTCCGCCACGCTCACGTCCAGCGCCTCGGCCAGGGGCATCAGCAGCCCCACGTCCGGCAGGCTCAGGCCCCGCTCCCATTTGCTCACGGCCTTGTCCGACACGTAGAGCCGCTCCGCCAGGTCCTTTTGGGTCATGCCCCTCTCCCGGCGGAGGGACGCCACGAAGGCCCCGAACCGGGCCCGGTCTATCTCACGCATAGCTCCCACCTCCGCCGTCATCATACCCCGCCGGGCCGCAGCCGGCAACCGACCAGCGGTAGAGCGCCCTTTTACCGGCGGCATCTCACCCCAGCAGGGGCTTCTTCTTGATCTGTGCCCAGCGGCGGGGATACTGGGCCGGCGTGGGTTTCACCTTTTCGATGACCACCACCGCGTGGGTAGCATCCGCGCCGGGGACGTCGTAGCGGCGTATCTCCCGGACCCGCCCCCCCAGGGCCTTGACGGCGAAGTCCGCCTTTTGGACTTCTTCATCACAGTCGGGCCCCTTCATGGCCAGGAACAGGCCCCCCACCTTCACCAGGGGCAGGCACAGCTCCGAGAGCATATTAAGCTCCGACACCGCCCGGCTCACAGCTATATCATATCGCTCCCGCCGGTCAGGCAGCTCTTCCGCCCGGCCCCAGAGGCACTCCACGTCCTCCAGGCCCAGCGCCGCGCAGGCCTCCCGCACGAAATCCATCTTCTTGCCCACGCTGTCCAGGCACGTGAGAGCCATGTCCGGCGTCAGGATGCGCAGGGGCACCCCGGGAAACCCCGCCCCGGAGCCCACGTCGATCACGCTCTTCCCGGCAAAGTCCGTAGCGGTCACCAGGGCCGCGCTGTCCAGAAAGTGGAGCCGGGCCGCGGCGGCGGGGTCGGTGATGGCAGTCAGATTGGTGGTCTCGTTGGCCCGCAGGAGCTTTTCGCCGTACCGGGCCATGGCCCGCACCTGCTCCGCCCCCGCCGGGATGCCCAGGGCCGCCAGGCCCTCTCGGATGATGTCTTCCATAGGATACCTCACAACAGCAAAGCAGGCGCACAAATGTGCGCCTGTAGCCTCGCAGAGTTTGCGCCCGCAGGCGCAAATAAATTTGGATATGATTTCCGGGGGCGTGTACCTCGGAAATCATTCTTCTCAGCCTGCAAACGTGCGAGCGCCCTCGGGGCCCCCGCACGAATCCAGCAAAGCGAATCGTGCGGGGAGAGGAAGAACCGCTAACCATTCGAGCTTTGCCGCGGGCGGCAAAGGGAGACCTGGTTTGCGAGTTCCGACGAAGTGCACTGCAGCAGGCTGCGTCTTTTTCGTTTGAAAGGCATGGCCTTTCAAACGACTAACTTCAAGCTGCTGTATAGAATTTCAGGTCTCCCAGCTTTGCCACGCACTCATAGCCCGTGCCCAGTTCCTTCGCCGCCACATAGGTGGCGCCGTCGGAGGGATCCCAGCCCTCCAGGGCCAGCTTCGCCGCCAGCACCGCGCTGTCATCCGGCTCCACGTAGATCATGCCGTTGGTGACGATGTTGAACTGGTTCTTGGCAAAGACCACTTCGTAGATGTTGTTCTGGCCGGCAAAGGCCTCGTTGTGCAGGCGGTTGACGCATACGCTGCCCACCGCCACCTTCGTCTCAAAGGGCTCCTCCGCCGCCATGGCGTAGATGAGCCGGCTGAGCCAATAGAGGTCCGTCTCGTCGTAGTAGCTGGAGCCCGGCTCCAGGGTGTGCAGCGGCCCGGCCGTCATGTCCACCCGCCACTGGAGCTTGTCCCAGGAGGCGGTCACGCCCACACACTTCACCAGCGACTCCAGCGGCAGGGCCAGGGAGCCGTTCATGTTTCGGGCGCCGTTTTTCAGATAGAGGTACCGGTCGTTGCACATAAAGTAGTGCTGGCCCTCCTGGGCCGTCATCACCAGACCGTGCATGGCCATGGACATGGCGCTGCCGTAGTCGATCAGCTGGATGTCCTGGCCGATGGCCGCGAAGAAGTCCTTCACGGTCATATAGGGCTCGCTGTCTATCATATCGCAGGAGCCCACCTGGGTCCCGCCCACATACACCGGGACGGAGAGGCGGTTGTCCGTGGTAGCAGCCGGCGTGGCGGTGGGATCAACTTCCCCGCCCAGGACCACGAAGGTGGCCTCCGGCAGCTGCGCCGGGTCATCCGCCTGGGCGGCCGTACCGTCCCGGGCAAATACGGTCTGGCTCATCACGCCCATAGCAAGGCAAATCGCGCAAATGACTGCCGCTATTTTCGCAAGCCAACGATTCTTCATTCGGACCGCCTTCCTTTCCACATGATCATCCAAACTGCAGGATATAAAAACCCAAGTTTCATTTTGGTGATTATATTATAGCGGATAGGAATCGATCAAAACAATCGGCATTGTGGCAAAATCGCAGGTTTTCAAATTGGAGATTGTACCAAATGTACAAGAAGTTGTGGAAAAATTCGCCTTTTTGGCGAACTTAAAATCAACATCTTGTGCCCGCAAACCGCCGTGAAACAATAGTTTTTCGCTTTTTCGACAGAAATTTCCAAATAATTGGACGCTTACCAGGAGGCATAATATACATTATGTTTACAAAAATGAAAATTTTCCGTCATTTTATGTCAACTGTTTCAGGGCCTTCGCCATCTGGTCCGGGCAGGATGTGCCCTTGCCGCCGCAGTCGATGCCCTCCAGCTTGGATATGGCCTCTTTCACGGACATGCCCACCACAAGGCGGCTGATTCCCTGGAGATTTCCATTGCATCCCCCCACCACTTCCACACTTTTGATGATGCCGTTTTCCTCGGTGATGTGCATGAGCCGGGAGCAGGTGCCCTGGGGTTCATAGGTGACTTCCATTTTATGTTTCTCCTTTTACGTTGACATTTTTATGCAAGGAAGCATATTTGCCCATTCGGGCGCATATACTTCATTGATACATACTTATGATATACCTCTTCTCCATGCTGAAAGGAGGGCTTCCCGTGAAGTTCAAAGTGTTTTCCGTGGTGCTGCTGGCCATGTGCTTTCTGGTGCTGGGGGTAATGAGCGGCGCCATCCCCGTGACCGTCCCCGGCCGGTCCGGGCCGGAGGAGCCGGCCATGGACGCGGTGCCCGCCGGGGCCCTGCCCACGGCGCGGGTCATGTCCGACGAGCCCGCCACGCCGGCGCCTGTGAGGACCCCCGCCCCGGCGGCACCCTCCGCCGCGGCGGAAACGCCCGAGGCGTCGGAAACGGAAGCGCCGGCGGCTTCGCCTAAGTCAACAGCGCCGCCCGCTTCCCCGTCGGCCCGGCCCACGCCGGAGCCCACGGCCACGGCCGCGCCCACGGACACACCAGAGCCCACGTCTGCACCTGATCCGACATCCGCGCCGGAGGCGGCGGACCTGTGGCAGCCGGAGGCGGTAGTGGCCTCCACCACCATCACCTGGGTCAACGACCCTCTGAACAATGAGACGGACCACAAGGTGGACGCCCGCGCCATGCTCTCCCAGCCGCTGAACATATCCCTCCCGGAGGAGGGGCCCCAGATACTTATTATACACACCCACGGCACGGAGGCATACACTCCCGCCGGGGAGGACGGGTACGAGGCCGTGGACGATTACCGGACCTTGGACGGGGAGCGGAACGTGACACGGGTGGGCCGGGCACTGGGCCAGGCCCTGGAGGAGTACGGGCTGGACGCGGTGGTGGACGAACAGCTTTTCGACTGGCCCGCCTATGACGGCGCCTACGCCCGCTGCGGCCAGGCGATCGAGGACTACCTGGCCAAGTACCCCACCATCTCCATGGTCATCGACCTGCACCGGGACGCCATCGGCAGCGAGGATAAGATCTACCGGGCCGTGTCCGACCAGACGGACCCGGCAGCGGCCCAGTGCATGTTCGTCATGGGCTCGGACGGGGCTTTGAGTTACCCAAAATGGGAGGACAACCTGGCCCTGGCCATGAGCCTGCAGGGCCTGGTGGACGAGGCTTTTCCCCATCTCATGCGGCCCACGATCCTGTGCGGCAACCGGTACAACCAGCAGCTGACGGCGGGGAGCCTGCTTTTGGAGGTGGGCGCTACGGGCAACACCCTGCAGGAGGCCCTGACCGCCGTGGACCTGTTCGCCCAGGCGGTGGGTCCCGCCCTGGCGGAGCGGGTGGGCGCATAGGCCGGGCCAAAAATGGGTATACTGTCCCCGGTCCCGCCCATACATAACTGCGCCGTAGCCGCAGTATACCACAAGGGGGCAGAAAATGAAAGTATCTGATATTATGTCCGGCCACGTGATCAGCGTGGGCCAGAAGGAGCCGGTGACCGTGGCGGCCCGGCTGATGAAGCGCCACAACCTTGGGGCGCTGCCCGTATGCGACGAGCGGGGCAACCTGCGTGGACTGGTGACGGACCGGGACATCGTCACCCGGTGCATCGCCATGGACCTGGACCCCACGGACACCATGCTCCGGGAGATCATGACCCGGGGCATCCTCACCTGCCGGCCCGGGGATGACGCGGATAGAGCCGCGGCCGCCATGGGCCGGGAGCAGATACGCCGCCTCCCCGTGACGGAGGAGGGGAAGCTGGTGGGCATGGTCTCCCTGGCGGACGTGGCCCGGCGGGAGAAGCTGGCCATGGAGGCGGCCGCCGCCCTGGGGGACATCTCCGCCAACATCCGAAGAGGATAACAAAAGACCTGCCGAACGGCAGGTCTTTTATCATATTATTAAATCAATACGCGACGCCCCAGATCACCATCTGCTTGGCCGGCCGGCCGCAGCAAGGGCACACATCGCCCAGCTTCTCCTGGGCAAAGGGGATGCACCGGCTGGACACGCCGGC
>CANRMG010000010.1 GCA_947631675.1 uncultured Oscillospiraceae bacterium | reverse complement strand
CTGCCCCACGCGGCCCTGGCCGCCCAGATCGCCCGTCAGGCCCGTGTGCTGGGCACCGACGAGAGCTTCGCGGTGGTCTTCGCCGCCATCGGCATTACGTTTGAAGAGTCGGAGTACTTCATCAACGACTTCCGGCGCACCGGCGCCATCGACCGCACCGTGGTCTTCTCCAACCTTGCCAACGACCCCGCCGTGGAGCGCATCTCCACCCCCCGTATGGCCCTGACGGCGGCGGAGTACCTGGCCTTCGAGAAGGACATGCACGTGCTGGTCATCCTGACCGACATCACCAACTACGCCGAAGCCCTGCGTGAGGTCTCCGCGGCCAAGAAGGAAGTCCCCGGCCGCCGCGGCTATCCCGGCTACATGTACACCGACTTGGCGACGCTCTATGAACGCGCCGGCCGGCGGGTGGGGAAGAAGGGCTCCATCACCATGATCCCCATCCTCACCATGCCCGAGGACGACAAGACCCACCCCATCCCCGACCTGACCGGCTACATCACCGAGGGCCAGATTATCCTCTCCCGTGAGCTGCACCGCAAGGGCATCGTGCCCCCTGTGGATGTGCTGCCGAGCCTCTCCCGTCTGAAGGACAAGGGCGTGGGCGAGGGCCGGACCCGCGAGGACCACGCCGGCACCATGAACCAGCTCTTCTCCGCCTACGCCGCCGGCAAGGAGGCCAAGGAGCTGATGACCATTCTGGGCGAGGCGGCCCTGTCCGAGACGGACAAGAAGTTCGCCAAGTTCGCCGACGAGTTCGAGCAGCGCTACGTCAACCAGGGCAACCAGACCAACCGGTCCATCATCGAGACCCTGGACCTGGGCTGGGAGCTTCTGAGCCTGCTGCCCCGCAGCGAGCTGAAGCGCCTGAAGGTGGAGCAGATCGAGAAGTATATGCCCAAGAAGGCGGAGGAAGAATGACCGTTTGCGCGGTCACTGTGAGGTGATCTTATGCCTAAAAGTGCCGTGACGCCGACCCGGATGGTGCTGAACCAGTTGAAGGGACGGCTGCGTACCGCCAGCCGCGGCCATAAGCTCCTGAAGGACAAGCGGGACGAGGAGATGCGCCAGTTCATGGACATCGTACGCCGCAACAAGGACCTGCGGGAGAAGGTGGATGCGGGCCTTTCCGAGGCCTTCGCCGCCATGAGCATGGCCAGCGCGGTGATGAGCCCGGAGATGCTGGAGCAGAGCCTTCTCTATGCCCGGCAGCGGATGGAGCTGGACGTGAGCCACAAGAACATCATGAGCGTGAACGTGCCGGTCTATCACTTCAACAGCCAGTCTCCCGATGAGAGCGGCGAGCTGCCCTACGGCTTCGCCCAGACCAGCGGCGAGCTGGACGACGCGCTCCGCAAGCTCTACGAGGTGTTCAACGATATGCTGGAGCTGGCAGAGGTGGAAAAGACCATGCAGCTTCTGGCGGAGGATATCGAGAAGACCCGCCGCCGGGTGAACGCCCTGGAGTACGTGATGATCCCGGAGCTGCAGGAGAACATCCGCTACATCACCATGAAGCTGGCGGAGAACGAGTCCGCCACCAAGGTCCGGCTGATGAAGGTGAAAGAGATGGTCCTCCAGCAGGCCCACCATTACGAGCGGTGAATCACAATGCGACAAAAAAGCCCGCAGGCATACAGCCTGCGGGCTTTTTGTTTCAAAGCATCGCTCACCTTGGCATTGGGAAGGGCTCTTTCCCGTAGATGAGCACCCATGTATCCGCCACGTGCTCGGCCATGATCCGGCGGCACAGCGCGGCGTCCCGGGCCTGAAATGCCTCCAGAAGCCTGCCGTGGTAGTAGATGCCCCGGTCCGCGCCGATGGTGGTGGATATCCGCTGCCAGCAGCCCCGGAGGATGGCGTTCTGGATCCGGTAGACGCCCTCCACCATGGGGTTGCCCGTCATGGAGCCGATGAGGGCGTGCATCTCGTAGTCATGGCTTGAATGCTCCCGCAGGTCGGCGCCGCCCACGGAGGTCATCATGCCGTAGATCACCTGCATCTGGCGCAGCTGCTCATCCGTGGCCCGGCAGGCGGCCAGCTCCGCCACCGGCGCCTCGAACAGCAGCCGGAACTCCATCACCGTCCGCAGCGGGTCGTCGGACAGATAGACGTTTGGCATGACCTGGGCCACGAAGTCGCTCATGGCGGGCTGGGCCACGAAGGAGCCGTCGCCCCCGCGGGTCTCGATAAGGCCCTTGGCGGCCATGGACTGCAGGGCCTGACGGATGGTCACGCGGCTCACCTGGAAGGTCTGGCACAGCTCATGCTCCGAGGGGAGACGGTCGCCCGCCTTCCACTTTCCGTCCAGGATCTGCTGCTGGAGCTGCTGCTCGATCTGGGCGGACAGGTTCATCCGCCGCACGGGCTTCAATTCCATATGACGCGCCTCCCTTCAGGTCATGGTCCTTTTTCAATTCTACCTTCCCGGCGTCCCGGGCCGCAAGGTTTTTTTCTTTGGGATTATGCACAAAGTTTACGATTGTTTTTCATTATAACGAATAATTTTTTGGCGGAGTATACATTTTCCTTGTTTTTCTAAAAGGTAAATGTTATGATATTAAAGTAAAAAAGTGACCGTTGCAGGGCTGGAGGGTTGTTTACTTGTAATACAAGCTAACAAGTCTTGGCGAAAGATACGATCTATATCCGGCTGCGGTCGGCGGAAGCATCTATTCTACTTAAAATACAACAAAAAAGGAGTATCGCAACATGAAAGTCACTGCTGTCAACACTTACTATGTCCGGCCACGGTGGGGTTTCGTGGAGATCGAGACCGACGAGGGCGTCACCGGCTGGGGCGAGGCGGTCCTGGAAGGCCACTGCGATGCGGTCCTGGCCTGTGTGAAGGAGCTGTCCACCTATGTGGTGGGCCACGATCCCGCCCGGATCGAGGACATCTGGAGCACCATTTATCGCGCCGGCTTCTATCGGGGCGGCGGCGTGCTCATGAGCGCCCTGTCCGGCATCGATCAGGCCCTTTGGGATATAAAGGGCAAGGTATTCAACGCCCCCGTCTATCAGCTGATGGGCGGCGCCTGCCGCGACAGCATCCGGGTCTACTCCTGGATCGGCGGAGACCGGCCCGACGACACCGGCGCCGCCGCCAAGGAGCGGAAGGATGCCGGCTTCAGCGCCATCAAGATGAACGCCACCGAGGAGCTGCAGATGATCGACAGCTACGACAAGATCGACGCTGTCTTGGCCCGCGTGGCCGCCATCCGGGAGACCTGCGGCAAGTACTTCGGCATCGCCATCGACTTCCATGGGCGGGTACATAAGCCCATGGCCAAGGTCCTGGCCAAGAAGCTGGAGGAGTTCGACCCCATGTTCATCGAGGAGCCTGTGCTGTGCGAGAACATGGAGGTGTTCAAGGAGATCGCCGCGGCCTGCAACATCCCCATCGCCACCGGCGAGCGGCTGTTCTCCCGCTATGACTTCAAGCGCCTGCTCCAGGCCGGCGGCGTAGACATCATCCAGCCCGACCTGAGCCATGCCGGCGGTATCACCGAGGTGAAGAAGATCGCCTCCATGGCCGAGGCCTACGATGTGGCCCTGGCGCCTCACTGCCCGCTGGGCCCCATCGCCCTGAGCGCCTGCCTGCAGGTGGACGCCACCAGCTACAACGCCGTCATCCAGGAGCAGTCCATCGGCATCCACTACAACGTGGGCAAGGAAGTGCTGGACTACGCCCTGAACAAGGAGGACTTCAAGTTCGTGGGCGGCTATGTGAAGATGCCCTCCAAGCCCGGCCTGGGCGTGGAGGTCAATAAGGCCCTGGTGCTGGAGGAGAACGAGCATCCTCACCAGTGGAAGAACCCGGTCTGGCACCACAAGGACGGCTCCGTGGCCGAGTGGTGATCTGACGGCACATGATCGAAGCGACCCACCTTACCAAGCGGTACGGCGCCAATATGGCGCTGTATGACGTGAGCTTTACCATTGGGAAAGGTGAAGTAGTGGGATTTCTCGGCCCCAACGGGGCCGGGAAATCCACCACCATGAATATGCTCTGCGGCTACCTGGAGCCCACCTGGGGCCAGGTGGTCATCGCAGGGGCGGATATGGCGGAAAAGCCCCTGGAGGCCCGGCGCCACATCGGCTATCTGCCGGAGATCGCCCCGCTTTATATGGATATGACCGTGGCCGAGCAGATCGCCTTCGCCTGCGAGCTGCGGCGTGTGCCCCGCCGGGGCGCGGCGCTGCGGGACTACGTGGCGGAGCTGTGCCGGCGGACGGACCTGGCGGACGTACAGGACCGGCTGATCCGAAACCTGTCCAAGGGCTACCGCCAGCGGGTGGCGGTGACCCAGCTCCTGGCGGGGGACCCGGAGATCCTGATCCTGGACGAGCCCACCGTGGGGCTGGACCCCCGGCAGACCCGGGAGTTCCGCGACCTGATCCGCGACCTGGGCAGGGAACACACCATCATCCTCTCCTCCCACATCCTCTCGGAGATACGCTCCGTATGCGGGCGCATCCTGGTGTTCCTGGAGGGGGAGCTCATCGCCGACGGGCAGCCCGAGGCGCTGCAGGAGGAGCTGAGCGGCCGGCGGGTGCTGCTGGCGGAGGTCCGGGGTGATCGGGACGCCGTGACGGCGGCGCTGACGGGGATAGAGGACGTGCTCGCCGTGAAGCCGGATGAGCAGACGGGGCCGGACCAGTGGCTCTACCGGGTCTCCCATAAGCCCGGCACGGACGTGCGGGCCCGGGTCTACGAGGCCCTGAAGCCCCTGGATTGCACGCTTTTGACCCTGCGGCCCCAGGAGGTGTCCCTGGAGAGCCTTTACCTGCAGATCACCCAGGAGAGGGAGGGCGCATGACAGCCATATACCGCAAGGAGATGCGCCAGTATTTCCACACCCCCATCGGGTACGTGTTTTTGGCCATATTCCTGTTCATCAACGCCTTTTACTTCCTGCTGCAGAACCTTCTCACCCGCAGCGGAGACATCACCGACTATTTTCGGGCGACCATCACCCTGGAGATGTTTCTCATCCCCATCCTGACCATGCGCAGCCTGTCCGAGGAGAAGAAGCAGCGCACAGACGTGTTCCTCTGTACCATGCCGGTGCGCCGGGTGGACATCGTGCTGGGAAAGTTCCTGGCGGCGGAGAGTGTGTTTCTCCTGGGCCTGGCGGTCACCGTGGTCTTTCCGGTGATACTGGCCCTGTGCGGCAGCACGCAGCTTTTCATCACCCTGGGCAACTATCTGGGCATCATCCTGGTGATGAGCGCGTTCATCGCCGTGGGCATCTTCGCCTCGTCCCTGTCCGAGAACCAGATCGTGGCCGCCATCATCTCCTACGTCATCATCTTCCTTTTATGGTACTCCTACGGCCTGGGCACGGCGGTGCGCAGCGAGACCCTTCTGGCACTTTTGAACAGGGTCTCCATGATGCGCCTCTACTCCCAGCTGGTCATGGGCGTGCTGGACCCGGCCGCCATCTTCCTGGAGCTGGCCGTGACCTTCATCTTCCTGTTCCTCACGGTGTTCGTGATGGAAAGAAAGAGGGGCTGAGCCATGCAGCGCAGAAGAGCCAACGGAAAGCCCATCCCGCCCCAGGCCATCCGCCGGGAGCGGCGGGACCGGGCGTACTCCCTCTTGCTTGTGGTCCTCACGGTGGGGCTGGCCATGAGCCTGTTCGCCCTGGTGAGCACGGCGGTGGACCGGTTCGGCTGGCGGGCGGACCTGACGGAGAACCAGATCTTCCGCCTGACGGACGAGACGAAGGACATCTTGGCCGGACTTGACCGGGACGTGGACCTCATATACTGCAACAGCGCCGAGAGCGCCGACAGCAACATCAAGGAGATATTGGACCGCTACGGGGCGGCCTCGCCCCGCATCGGCGTCACATATATGGACCTGGCCGCCAACCCCGCCATGGTGGAGCGGTGGCAGGAGCGGAACATCGCCCTGTCCTCCGACGGCGTGCTCATCCAGAGCGGCTCCAACGCCCGGTTCGTGGCCTGGAGCGAGCTGTATGCCCTGAACGCCTATACCGACGAGAGCGGCACCCAGCGCTATACCCTGACGGGCCTGCAGGCGGAGGCAAAGATCACCTCGGCCATCCTGGCCGTCACCACCCAGGCGGAGGCGAAGGTGGCCTTCACCGCCGGGCACAGCGAGGACGTGCCCCAGGCGCTGGAGGAGCTCTTGTCCAACGGTGGCTACAGCGCCGGCCAGGTGGTGCTGGGCGTGCAGGAGCTGGATGAGGACGTGTCCACCCTGATCGTGGCCGGGCCCCGGCGGGACTTCTCCCAGCGGGAGCTGGAGGTCCTGGACGGGTTCATGGCCCGGGGCGGCAACCTGATGGTGTTCCGGGACCCGGAGGTGGAGAGCCTGCCGGAGCTGGACGGGTATCTTGCCTCCTGGGGCGTCACAGTGGAGGACGAGATCGTCCTGGAGCCCCGCCAGCAGATGGACAGCCCCCTGAATATCATCCCGGTGTTCGGGGTGAGCATGATGAACGTGTACTTCTCCGAGACGTCCACCTATCTGGTGATGCCGGAGTGCCGGGCGCTGAGCCTGAAAAGCGCCAACGGCTGCATCCCCAGCGCGGTGCTACGCTCCACCTCCGCCGCCTATGGCAAGAGCTACGCCTCCATGACGAGCCTTGACCAGCAGGCCGGCGACGCGGCCGGCCCCTTCACCGTGGCGGCCCTCAGCGAGCGGACCTATCAGGACGAGGCGGGGCAGGCGCGGACCCAGTACCTCTTCGCCGCGGCCTGCACGGGCTTTTACAGCGAGCGGTATCTGCAGACCGGGAGCCTGGCCAACGGCCAGCTCATCCTCCAGGCCCTGGCCTATATGAACGACCGGGACGTGGCCGTGAACATCCCGGTGAAGAGCCTTACGGCGGACGACATCGCCATCAGCCGCGGGGCGGTGACCCTGTTCGCGGCGGTGTTCGTGGCGGCGGTGCCCCTGGGACTGCTGGCGGCGGGCGCGGCGGTGTACCTGAAGAGGCGGCGCACATGAGGCCGTCGGGAAAGACCCTGGCGCTGCTGGGGACGGTGCTGGCCCTGTGCGTGGCCGGCACCCTGGCGCTGCTGCTTGTGGGCCGGGCCCCGGCGGAGCAGGAGCACGAGAGCGCCTATTACTACACCAATTACCCCTCAGCGGACTATCTGGTGACCGCCAGCGTGGAGAATGACAGCGGCAGCGTGGTGCTGGCCCAGGCGGGCGGAAGCTACTACGCTCTGGGCGGCGTGGACGCCCAGGCCGACGGGGAAGAGGTGGCCTCCTTTTTCGCCCGGGCGGGCTTTCTGCCCCTGGCGCGGATGGTGGAGGGGGCCAGCGCCTCCGACGAACAGTACGGCCTTTCTCAGCCCCGGGCCACGGTGGTGCTCCAGGACGTGCAGGACGGCGGCGTCATGTTCCGGCTGGGCGGCGAGGCCCCCGGCGGCGAGGGCGTGTATACGTGCCTGAGCGGGGATGAACGGGTGTTCATCATGGACGGGACCTATGCCGAGCCCTTTTTGGAGGACGTGCAGCGGTTTTACGACCTGACGCTGTATCCCTCTTTGGAGGGGGACGGCGTGCGCCAGCTCCGGGCCATCGAGGTCCGGCGGGACGGGGAGAGCGTTTTCCGCCTGCGGCAGGCCGCCGCGGCGGAGAGCGGGTCCACCGTGTGGTTCAGCCTGGAGGAGCCCTGGCAGATGCTGATCGGGGCGGACCCGGTGAAGAGCGCGCTGCTGACGCCCCTGCGGCAGCTGGAGGGCCTGGCGGTGCTGGAGGGCGGCCCAGAGGACTACGGCCTGACGGAGGAGGGCGACAGCTTCCGCCTGTCCTACTGGGACGGCACGGCCGTGACGGTGCTGGTGGGGCCCCGGGACGGGGAGACCGCCTGTATGGTTGCAGCGGGAAGCGACACGGTGCTGTCGGCGCCGTCGGCCAGCCTTGCATTTATGGATATGTCGCCGGAGGACGTTCTGGGCGGACGGCTCCTGGCGCTGAATATCAACGATATCGAGACACTTATCCTGGGCAGCCACGTCTTTGAGATCGAGGGCGGCGGCGGAACGGTGGGCGTGACCAGGGATGGGGAGAGCGTGGACGCGGGGACGTTTCAGAACACCGTCTTTACCGCGCTGGGGCGCATCTCCATCGGGGGCGCGCTGGACCGGGGGGCGCCGGAGGGGGACGAGGTGCTTGCCATCCACATCGGCACCGGCCTGGGTGAGGATATAGACTTGTCTTTTTGCCAGACGGACGGACGCAGGTACGCTGTGACGGTAAATGGGCAGTTGGCCGTCTGGTGTGATCAGGCCGCTGTCAGCGCCCTGCTGGAGGCGGCCGAATGAAGGTATGAAAGGCAAAGACACGAAACAGGGAGGTGAGAGCCCGGAAGCTCACATACAGGGGAACAAAATCAATGAAAGAAAGGATTGAGATAGGAGAAGTGAGTGTTCTGAAGAAAGTCAACGACGTGATCATGGCTGTCATCAAGGTCGTGCTGATCGTATTCGGCACGGTGATGACATGCCTGGTGATCATGAACGTGATCCTGCGCTACGTCTTCAACTCCGGCCTGAGCTGGTCGGAAGAGGCCAGCCGGTTCCTGTTCATCTGGGTCACGTTCCTGGGCGCCATCCTGGCCAACGACGCCGGCCTGCATGGCGAGCATATGCGCATGGACTTCATCGTTGAGAAGATCCATGGCGTGCCCCGCAAGATCGTGGAGATCATCGCCTTCCTCATCGTGCTGGTGATGCTGGGCACTCTGTTCGTAGGCGGCGTCAACGTGGTGAAGGGCACCTGGCCCATGCTGACCTCCGCGCTGGAGATCCCCAAGGGCGCCGTGTACCTCTGCGCTCCCATCGGCTTTGGATATATGTTCATCCAGACCCTGGTCAAGATGGTCCGCGTTCTCAAGGCCACGGATGCCGAGCTTGATAATGAGAAGGAGGAGGCGGAATAATGTTAGTAGTATTTCTGGTCGCACTGTTCGGCCTCGTCCTGATCGGCGTTCCCATCGCCTACTCCCTGGTGGGCACGGGCTTCTTTATGATGCTCACCCAGGCCATGAGCCGGCCCACCGCCTGGTCCACCTTCACCCTGGCCCAGAAGTTCGTCAACGGCACCGACAGCGTCCCGCTGCTGGCCATCCCCTTCTTCATGATAGCGGGCGAGATCATGAGCCGCGGCGGCATCTCCCGCCGTATCGTGGACTTTGCCTACTCCGTGCTGGGCCGGTTCAAGGGCGGCCTGGGCTACGTGGGCATCCTGGCGTCCATGATCTTCGCGGGCGTGTCCGGCTCCGCTGTGGCCGACACCACCGCCGTGGGCTCCATGATGCTGCCCATCATGGAGGGCGGCGGCTACGACAAGAAGAAGTCCACCGGCATCATCTGCGCCGCCGGCTGCATCGGCCCCATCATCCCGCCGTCCACCCAGATGATATTCTACGGCGTGTGCGCGGAGGTATCCGTGTCCTCGCTGTTCCTGGGCGGCATCGTTCCCGGCGTGCTGATCGGCCTGGGCCTGATGATCGCGTGGTTCTTCCATGTGCGTAAGCGCGATTACCCCATCGGCCCCAAGACCGACCTGAAGGGCATCTGGAAGGCCACGAAGGAGGCCATTCTGGCCATCTTCCTGCCGTTCTTCATCATCATCTGCATCACCACCGGCGTTGCCACCGCGACGGAGACCGCCGCCCTGGCCGTGCTGTACGCGCTGATCGTGTCCGGCCTCATCTATCGGGAGTTCAAGATCAAGGAGTGGCCCGAGCTGATGATCGCCGCCATGAAGAGCACCGCCGTGATGATGTTCGTGGTGGGCTCCGCCTCCGTGGCGGCCTACATGGTCACCACCTGCGCCATCCCCCAGCTGCTGGCGAAGGCCATCACCTCCGTCACCCACAGCGCTCTGGCTTACATGATCATGGTGAACGTGCTACTCATCCTGGTGGGCTGCGTCATGGACTCCGGTCCCGCCATCATGATCCTGACTCCGATCCTGCTGCCCATCGCGAAAAACTTCGGCCTGGATCCGGTATACTTCGGCGTAGTCATGGTCGCCAACCTGTGCATCGGCCTGTGCACGCCTCCCGTGGGCAACGTGCTGTACTGCGGCGTGTCCATCGGCAAGGTGAAGCTGGCCGACCTGGTCAAGGCGTCCCTGCCCTTCGTGGGCGTCATGTACGTGGTACTGATACTCATCACCCTGTTCCCCGAGCTGATTCTGTTCGTGCCCAAGATGCTGAGCTGATCGGCTCCCAAACTTTCGTAGTGGCTGGCTAAAGCCATGAAAATACAACTTTTTTGGAGGTAAAACTGTGAAAAAGAATCTTATCGCTCTGCTGCTTCTGGCAGCGATGATTCTGTCCCTGGTCGGCTGCGGCCTGGTGGGCGGCAGCAAGCCCGAGCCCACTGAGGCCCCCACGGAGGAGCCCGCGGCTGAGGCAACGGAAGAGCCCGCGGCCGAAGAGCCCGAGGCTGAAGAGGCCGAGGAGCCCGAAGCCGAGGAGCCCGAAACTGAGGAGCCTGCTGAGGAACCCGAGGAGCCTGCCGAGGAGGCTGACGAGCCCGCTGCCGCTGGCCTGACCGCTTACACCAGCTCTTCCGAGACCCAGGGCAAGACCAACGAGATCGTGGTCCGCGTCTCCAACGGCGCCGGCGAGACCTCTCCCGGCGTGAAGGCGCAGCTGACTACCTTTGCCCCCATGATCGAGGCCAACTCCGACGGCAAGATCGGCGTGGAGATCTACTCCAACGGTCAGCTGGGCGATGACACCACCGCCACCGAGCTGGTCGTGGCCGGCCAGCTGGAGATCAACAACACCTCCACCGCGCCCCTGGTAGGCTATGTGCCTGAGCTGGGCATCTTCGACATCCCCTTCCTGTTCAATGACGAGGCCGAGGCCGACGCTATCCTGGACGGCGAAGTGGGCGACTGGCTGAACGAGAAGCTGGAGAGCAAGGGCATCGTGAACCTGGCTTGGAACGAGAACGGCTTCCGTGAGCTGACCAACTCCAAGCACGCTGTGGCCACCGTGGCTGACGTGAAGGGCCTGAAGATCCGTACTATGGAGAACAAGTTCCATCAGGAGCTGTGGAACTCCCTGGGCGCCGCTGCCACCCCCATGTCCACCACTGAGCTGTACACCGCTCTTGAGAACGGCACCGTGGACGGCGAGGAGAACCCCATCGCCAATATGTACTCCTATCAGTTCCAGGAAGTCCAGGACTTCATCACCATGACCAACCACATCTACAGCCCGTTCCTGTTCGATATGTCCAAGCAGATCTGGGATACCTATGACCAGGAGACAAAGGACATCATCCAGGAGGCCGCTACCGCCTTTGGCGTGGAGGAGCGCGCTGTGAACCGTGCCGCGGCTGAGGAGAACCTGCAGTCCTGCATCGACGACTACGGCATCGAGGTCACCTACCTGACCGACGAGGACAAGGCCGAGTTCGTGGAGACCACCGCTCACATCAAGGACATGATCGCTGAGGAGACCGGCTCCGAGATCATGGACCTGCTGGAGCAGGCCAAGGCTGATTTCGCCGCGAAGTAAACCAAATGAAGCAAGGATCAGCCCGGCGTCATGCCGGGCTGATCTCCCAAAAACCGCAGGGAGGCGAGCGCTATGGATCTGCCCGTTCAAATGACGGACGCGAAGACGATGTATAACTACAGCTGTGAAAACGGCTTTGGCAAGGGGATGGGCAGCGGCGGCCTCCGGGATTTCACCCTGGTCCAGCGGCGCTTGGAGAGCGGCGAGGCGGCCTTCGTCACCTTCATCGGCCTGCACCGCTTCCGCAGCATGTCCTCCCATCAGCGCAACTTTGCCTACGCCATCACCAATAAGCGGATCATCATGGCCCATGTGCGCAGCTTCGGCCGCATCCGCTTCGAGAGCATACCCCTCAACTACATCGTGAACCTTTCCTTCAACAGCGACAGCACCATTTCCGTGATGAAGATCACCACGCCCGAGGAGACCATTCAGGTGGGCATGAGCCACGAAACGGCCAACGCCCTGTCCCAAAAACTCACGCAATTACTGCCCCTGATCCAATCGCTGGCCCGGGGGCTGGAAGATACACAGTCCGAAAATCAAACATAATACATAAAAGGAGACGATCGTATGGAACGCAGCAAGAAAGTCCTGCAAGGCCTTGGCAACCAGTATTACCGGGCGACCTACAAGTCCATGGGATTCAGCACCGAGGACCTGAAGCGGCCGATCATCGGCATCGCCAACGCCTGGAGCGAGTCTGTACCCGGCCACTTCAACCTCCGTCAGGTGGCCCAGCGTGTCCGGGACGGCGTGTACCGCGCCGGCGGCACCCCGGTGGAGTTCGGCGTCATCGGCGGCTGCGACGGCATGGCCAACGGCCACGGCGGCATGCACTACATCCTGCCCTCCCGGGAGCTGATCGCCAGCTCCATCGAGTCCATGGCGGAGATCAACCTGTTCGACGGCCTCGTGCTGCTGGGCTCCTGCGACAAGATCGTGCCCGGCATGCTGATGGCCGCCGCCCGTCTGGACATCCCCTGCATCCTGCTGCCCGGCGGCCCCATGGAGGGCGGCGCCGTGTTCGACGGCCGTGAGTCCGACCAAACCTCCGCCACGGAGGCCTACGGCATGCTCTCCGCCGGCAAGATCACCGAGGCGGAGTATGTGGCCCTGGAGGACACCGCCTGCCCCGGCTGCGGCTCCTGCTCCTATCTGGGCACGGCCAACACCATGTGCGCCCTGTCCGAGGCCCTGGGCATGACCCTGCCGGACGGCGGCACCGCGCCCGCCACCTCCGCCCAGCGCCTGGTGAAGGGCGAGGAGACCGGCGTGAAGATCATGGAGCTGGTGGAAAAGGGCATCACCGCCCGGAAGGTGCTCACCGAGGGTGCCATCCGCAACGCGATCAAGGTGTGCCTTGCCATGAGCGGCTCCACCAACGCCGTCATGCACCTGACCGCCATCGCCAAGGAGGCGGAGCTGGATATGGACGTGCTCAGCGAGTTCGACACTCTCTCTGACACCACGCCCCAGATCGCCAAGATGAACCCGGCCTGCAAGTATAATGTCATCGACTTCTATAAGGACGGCGGCGTGCCCCGCATGATGGAGCGGATGCAGAGCATCCTGGACACCAGCGCCATGACCGTCACGGCCCATACCGTGGCCGAGAACATCGCCGATCACCGGTATCTGTACGCGCCCACCGGCCTGGTCGTCAAGACCATGGAGGAGCCCTTCGGCTACACCGGCGGCGTGGCGGTACTGCGGGGCAACCTGGCGCCCGACACCGGCATCACCAAGCCCGGCGCCTTCGACAAGAGCCTGCACCACTTCGAGGGCGAGGCCATCTGCTTCAACTCCGAGGAGGAGGCCGAAGAGGCCATCCTGGCCGGCAAGGTCCATGAGGGCCACGTGGTGGTCATCCGCTACGAGGGACCCAAGGGCGGCCCCGGCATGCGGGAGATGTACAAGGCCATGAAGTACCTCTACGGCCGCGGCCTGTCCAAGAGCACGGCGCTGATCACCGACGGCCGGTTCTCCGGCACCAACAACGGCTGCTTCGTGGGCCATATCTCCCCCGAGGCCGCCGAGGGCGGCACCATCGCCGTGGTGGAGGACGGCGACCGGATCGTGATCGACGTGGAGGAGAAGCGTCTGGACCTGCTGGTGCCCCAGGAGGAGATCGACCGCCGTCTGGCGGCCTGGAAGCGCCCGGAGCCCAAGTTCAAGCGCGGCTGGCTCAACCTGTACTGCAAACTGGCGGCCTCCGGCGCCAAGGGCGCGGTCATGGACCTGGACCGGCTGAAGGATATGTGAGTTTGAATCCAAACGGATGATTTTGATCGAAGGAGCTCAGATATGACAGTAGATGAGATCAAAGAGGTAGTAGAGCGGGAAAAGATCATCGCCATCGTCCGCGGCATCGCGGCCGAGAAGTGCATGAAGGTGGCCGACGCCCTGTATGAGGGCGGCATCCGCCTCATGGAGATCACCTTCAACCAGAAGGATCCCTCCTCCTTCCAGACCACTGCGGACTGCATCGCCGCCATCGGCAAGGCCTATGAGGGCCGGATGCTGGTGGGCGCGGGCACGGTCATCACCGTGGAGCAGGTGGAGATGGCCGCCAAGGCGGGCGCCAAGTACATCATCTCCCCGGACACCAACGTAGACGTCATCCACCGCACGGTGGAGCTGGGCATGGTGTCCATGCCCGGCGCCCTGACTCCCTCGGAGGTGCTGACGGCTCACCGCGCCGGCGCGGGCTTCGTGAAGATGTTCCCCATCTCCAATTTCGGCCCCGCCTATGTGAAGGCCATCCGCGCTCCCATCAGCCATGTGAAGATGATGGCGGTGGGCGGCATAAACGAGAAGAACCTGGCCGACTATCTCCAGGCGGGCATGGTGGGCGCCGGCATCGGCGGGAACCTGGCCAATAAGACCTGGATCGACAACGGCGAGTTCTACAAGATCACCGAGACCGCCAAGGCCCTGGTGGAGATCGCCAAGCAGTTCTGAGGCGAAGAAAGGAGAAACGAGCGATGAAAAAGATCGTGACATTCGGCGAGATCATGATGCGCCTGAACCCTCCCGGGTATCTGCGGTTCGTGCAGGCCAACACCTTCGAGGCCACCTATGCCGGCGGCGAGGCCAACGTGGCTGTGTCCCTGGCCAACTACGGCATGGACGCCGCCTTCGTCACCAAGGTCCCCGCCCATGAGATCGGCCAGTGCGCCGTCAACGCCCTGCGCCAGTTCGGCGTAGACACCAGCAAGATCGTCCGCGGCGGCGACAGGCTTGGCATCTACTTCGTGGAAAAGGGCGCCTCCCAGCGGGCCTCCAAGGTCATCTATGACCGGGCCCACGCGGCCATCGCTGAGGCCAAGCCCTCCGACTTCGACTGGGACAAGATCTTCGAGGGGGTCGACTGGTTCCACTTCACCGGCATCACGCCGGCGCTGGGCGGCGATCTGCCCCAGATCTGCCTGGAGGCCTGCCAGGCCGCCAAGGCCCATAACGTCACCGTGAGCTGCGACCTGAACTACCGCAAGAAGCTGTGGACCCGGGAGCAGGCCAAGGTCACCATGACCAAGCTCATGCCCTACGTGGACGTGTGCATCTCCAACGAGGAGGACGCCAAGGATGTGTTCGGCATCGAGGCCACCGACACCGACCTGAACACCGGCAAGCTGAGCCATGAGGGGTACGTCAGCGTGGCCAAACAGATGACCGACACTTTCGGCTTCAAGAAGGTAGCCTTCACCCTCCGGGGCAGCCTGTCCGCCAGCGTCAACGACTGGGCCGGCATGCTCTACAGCGATGGCAATGCCTGCTTCTCGCCCACCTACCGCATCAACATCGTGGACCGGGTAGGCGGCGGCGACAGCTTCGGCGGCGGCCTGCTGTATGCGCTGCTCAGCGGCTATGACGACCAGAAGGCCATCAACTATGCCGTGGCGGCATCCTGTCTGAAGCACACCATCGAGCACGACTTCAACCTGGTCTCCGTCAGCGAGGTGGAGACCCTGGCCGGCGGCAATGCCTCCGGCCGCGTCCAGCGCTGAGCTGAGAAAAAGACATAGGGAAGGCCCGCAGGCAGATGCCTGCGGGCCTTTGGCACCCATGAGACGATTCGAACGTCCGACCTGTCGCTTGGGAGATACACGGATTAGGTCAATTTTAGTGTACTGTAGCGACCTGTGATGTCATTCTTTGCCCTGTTTCCAGGCGTTCGCGGACATTTCATGTATCCTGGTGATTCCTGCTGTTCATTCATCTTTTTTCTATCTCCGCATCATGCAGGTGGAAAAATGATTAGACGGAGACCAGGCGGACACAGTTTGTCCACATTAGAAAGGTGAACCAACTGCCCAAAAACAAGTATATTCTCCTTGTATGTCTTGCATGGGTCTGTTATACTATGTAATGTAGGATAGATTAGTTTAATGGAAGGAGGGCGAAGTCAGTGCCGGTACATGAGATCGAAGAGTTGAAGGCTAGGTTTGTTGAGGCACTCTCTCCCATGCAGGTGTACCTATTTGGGTCCTTTGCGGACGGGACGGAAACAGAGGACAGTGATCTGGATTTCTACATCGTTGTCGATGACAAAGACGAAAATCTGTTTGACCTGACAGTGCAGGCATACCGGGCGATCTGCAAGGTGAAGCAACGCCCTGTCGATATTTTGGTCGGTACGAAAGCCGGCTTTGAGGCCCGAAAAAATACCCCGTCTGTGGAAAGAGAAGTATACCGTAAAGGAGTGCTTCTTTATGGCTAACAGTGTTGATACATGGATGAAACTGGCTGAGAAAGATTACGCTGTGGCAGAGCATCTTTATAATGCGTTTCGTCCAATGCCGATTGAGATCATTTGTTTCCACTGTCAGCAGGCGGCGGAAAAAGCAGTTAAAGCAGTGATCCTGTCGGCACATATCACAGACGAGGCTCCTAAAAAGCACGATATTTCTTTCCTTTTGAGAAGTCTTGAACAGCGGTTTACAATTGATGATCACTACTTTGCCTATGCTGACTTTCTTAACCCCTTTGGTGTGATAGTACGTTATCCGAATGAGTTGGTTTTGGGCGAGCAAAGCCCCCAAAAAGCTCTTCAGTATGCCAAAGCAATATTGGATTGGGCAAGGGATATGATTCAGAGTGAGATCTGACATACCATATTTTTAGAGGAGACACTTGCGGGTGCCTCCTCTTTTTTGTAGCTTTTCCCAGGGCGATTTGCAATCAGTCCAAGGGGATAGAGACTGGTGTTCGACCGCGATGCTTACCAAACGCTATGCTCATATCGTGGATGGGGATAGACGCCATTTGGCCGACCAGATGGAGACCGCATTCTATCAGGCCGCCCCTTCTTCCGCCAGTACAGATGGCCCTGACGATGTTGCGATACAGCAGGCAGCCCTGCAATACCTCATAGCACATCCTGAGCTGATCGCAGGAGCCCTTGCAAAGAGCCGAGCGCATTTGAAACCTGGTTTTCCGTCTGATAATTCCATCATTTTTCCATCAACGTGGCCGCGAAGCAAAAGGTGAACATTCTCCGATGAAAAGGAAAAAGCCGAAAACCCCGTGTTTTCAAGGCTTTCAGCTTTCAATATGGCACCCATGAGACGATTCGAACGTCCGACCTGCCGCTTAGGAGGCGGCTGCTCTATCCTGCTGAGCTACATGGGCACGTGCCATGCTATTCTAAACGAAAACCGGGCCGCTGTCAAGGCGGCCCGGCCTGTGTTTTTTATTGTACCGGATGGCTGGTGTCGGCGGGCTTTTCCAGCATCTCAGGGTGGGCCAGAAGGTCCTTCAGCCTGGCGAAAGCCAAGGCGAAGTAGTGGCCGGAGGCGATGCGCTCGTCCATAACGATGCCCAGGGGGATGCAGCGGACGGCCTCGATGGCGCCGCCCTTGCCCCGCTTCACCACGTCCCGCATATTGCCCATGGCGATGGCGATGGAGGTGGTGCCGAAGTCATAGACGTGGTGGTAGATGTGGTTGGTGCGGATGCTGGCCAGGTTGGTGATGAGCACGCTTGCGTGGAAGGGGCTCACGTCCAGCAGGGACTGGGGGATGAGGCCGTGCTTGTCGCCGAAACGCAGCGCCCAGCCGATGAAGTTGATGAGCCAGGGCATTTTCATGATAATGCCCATGACCTTTGCCATGTCATTTTCGCTCTCGTCGCCGCTGGCGGTGTTCTCATCCACGTACTTGTCGATCTTGTCCTGGACGTCGAAGATGGTGTCCGAATAGCTCAGATCCAGCTTGGACTCGGTGTCGTCGTTGGCGCCGCCGCCGGCGCGCAGAACTACCAGCGCCACCTTCAGGTCCTTGTGCTCGTATATCCGCTTGTTCACCAGAAAGCGGTTCAGCAGCGGAAACTCGGCCACCGTGTGGGCATAGGCCGTCATGAGAAGAGCCATGTGGCTTATGTGCCGGCCCTCCTTGCGCTGGGCGTTCATGTACTGGCGCAGCGGCTCCACGGGTATGTCCACCGTGATCATGTTCATGGAGTCGTGACGATGCGGCATGAACTGGGGTATAAGATAGTATATCGGGTTAGAGGATTCCCGGACCCGGATGCCGTCAGGTCTTCCCATATCTGTCACTCCTTTTCCGTGACAAGAATTACTTAAATATATTTAATCACATTTTCTGGAATTGTGCAATAACTTTTTTGCTCGGGAGAGGGAGACGCCGGGCCCAGCTCAGGCGAAGATCAGGTAGACCACCGCGGCGGCCAGGCCCAGCCCAAACATGAGCAGGGAGAAGGAGGCGCTGGCGCTGACCATGCGGCGGGTGTCCCGGAAGAGGGTCTGGCGCTCCGCCAGGACCAGGACGTAGTTTTTCGTGATGGGCCTGTCCTGGAGGACGGTGCGGTTCAAAAGCGCCGCCCCGGCGTTCAGGGCCCGGCCGCCGTAATAGGCCAGGTGATACCCGGCGGGGACGACGGCCTTCTCCGGGCTCTGGTGGTGGGTGGTCCGGCGGGCCAGCAGCACCGCCCCGTCCGTTATGAACTCCAGCGTCCGGCAGATGAAGCCGAACAGGACCGGGAACACCCGGGTCACGAACAGGGTCAGCAACCCGTCGGACAGAAAGTCCAAAACCCTGCACGCCCCGCCCAGCAGCGCCGGCAGGAATCGCATCAGCACCGGCTCATAGACCAGCGTGAGCAGGTCCAGCTTCTTGGGCCACCGGTCGGCGTAAACAGTTTTGCCCTCCCGGCGGACCATGAGAAAGCGCCGGACCAGCAGGAGATACAAAGCCGCGCCGATGGCCAGGCTCATGAGGCCGCCCTTCAGGTTGGCCCAGGAGAAGTATGCCACCGCGTGGGCGGGACTGTGGCCGTGGAGGAAGCCCTGGCCCAGGTCCGCCAGCGCGTCCAGCGTGGCGTGGGGCGCCATGCCGAACAGGGGCATCACCAGCGCCGAGAGCGCCAGCACCGCGCCGGTCAGCGGCGAGCAGTACCGGCCCTTTTGGTCGTATGCTGCCTGGCGCTGTGGGTTGGCGTTGCGCTCCACGAACACGCATACGAACAGCTTCGTCATATACGCCACGGTCATGCCGCCGGTGAGCAGGAACAGCCACTCGATGACCCGGAACAGCGCCGCCGCCCCGTGGGCGGAGAGGAAGGGGAGGGTCCAGCCAGCCCCCTCGTGGAGCAGCTCTATGTACTCCGCGATGCTCTCGTGCAGCAGCGTCTTGCTCACATAGCCGCTGAAAAGCGGCACGCCGGCGATGCCCAGGGCCCCGGAGAGGAACGTGAGCTTCAAAAGGGGCTTTTTCCGCCCGTAGCCCCGGATGACGTTCAGGTCCAGCTGGTGCAGATCCATGACGATCACGCCCGCGGCCATGAACAGCACCAGCTTGAGACTGGCGTGGTTCACCATGTGCAGGACGGTCCCCCGCACGGCCAGGGCGTTATGCTCCCCCAGCAGGGCCTGCATGCCGATGCCGGTGACGATCATGCCCAGCTGGGACATGGACGAGCAGGCCAGGGTCCTCTTGATGTCCACCGAAAACAGAGCCAGCGTCCCGCCCAGGAGCATGGTCACCGTGCCCAGGGCCGCGATCACGAGGCCCCAGGCGGCGTCGTGATAAAATACGTCCGCCGTCAGCACCAGAAGGCCGAAAATGCCGCTCTTTGTGATGATGCCGCTCAAAAGGGCCGAGGCCGGGGCAGGGGCCACCGGGTGGGCCATGGGCAGCCATATGTGCAGGGGGAACATGCCCGCCTTGGCGCCGAAGCCGAAGAGGACGCAGAAGCCCGCGATATAGAGCCATTTGACGTCCTCCCGGGAGCCCGTCGTGAGCAGGGCCTGGCAGGCGTCCCGCAGCTGGCCGATGGCCAGGGTGCCGGTCCGATGATAGAGCAGGAACAGCCCCATTAACGTCACCAGACCGCCCAGCACCGCCACCGCAAGGTATACCCCGCCGGCCCGGAGGGTGGCGGGCTTTTCGTCGTGGATGACGCACACGTAGCTGAAAAGGCTCATCAGCTCGAAGAACACGAAGGTGGTATAGAGGTCGTCGGACAAAAACACCCCCATGGTGGCCAGGTACGTGAGCATCAGAAACAGCCAGTACCGGCCCTTGCGGCGGTAATGGGCCATATACTCCGGCGTGAACAGCCCCGTCATCAGCCACATGTAGGTGGTGACGGCGGCGAAGAGGAGCCGGAAGCCGTCGGCGCGGAACGTGAGCCCCATCCCGCATATCCGGGGGAGCGACAGCGCCGCGTCAGCGAAGGAGAAGCTCATGGTCCGCACCTGCCTTTCTTATAATAGTCCCCGGGCCACCTGCTCCAGAAGGGACAGCAAAGGCCCGGCGTACACGCCGAAGAGGATCGTCACGGCGGAGAATATCCCTAAGGGCAGCAGCATCTGCCAGCTGGGGTCAGTGTACCCGGCCAGGGAAGCGGTATCCGCGGCGCTGTCCGGGAAGAAGGCCCGGACGGCGGCGGTGAGAAGATAGATGGCGGTCATCAGCGCGGAGTAGAGCAGTACCGCCACCCCCGCCCAGCCCAGGGGCCCGCCCAGAGCGAACAGTCCCCGGGCCAAAAGCCACTTGCTCACGAACCCGGCGAAGAGGGGGATGCCCGTCAGGCCGAGGGCGGAAATCAAAAAGGCCGTGAACGTGCGGGGCAGCCGGCGGCCCAGGCCGTCCAGCTCCCAGACATATTCCTTCCCGGTCTGGTGGGTCACCGCGCCCACGCAGAAGAAGCCGCCGATCTTCATCACCGCGTGGAAGAGCATATGGGCCATGCCGGCCAGCAGCCCCAGGGGGGTCAGGCTCATCACGCCCAGCAGGATATAGGAGAGGTTGCTCACCGTGGACCAGGCCAGCCGCCGCTTGAAGTGGGGCTCCCGCACGCCCATGGTGGAAGCGTAGATGATGGTGGCCATGGCGAACACCAGCGCCACGGTCTGGGCCCAGGAGCCGGCCAGCTCCTCCGGCCCCGCGCAGTAGAAGGTCAGGCGCATGATGGCGAATACGCCGGACTTCACTACCGCCACCGCGTGCAGCAGCGCCGTCACCGGCGTGGGAGCCACGGAGGCCTCCGGCAGCCAGCTGTGGAAGGGGAACAGGGCCGCCTTCACGCCGAAGCCGAAAAAGCCCATCAGGTAGATGAGATACACCACGTTGTCGTGGTGGGCGATCAGCGACAGGTCCAGATTGCCCCCGTAGGCGAACTCGATGTCCGTGGCGTACAGCACGTAAAAGACCATGGCGATGAAGGCGAAGGCCGTGCCGCCGATCATGTAGTAGAGGTACTTCCTGGTGGCCCGCTTGGCGGCGGGAGTCATGGTGTGCATCACCAGCGGCAATGTCACCATGGTCAGGGCCTCGTAGAAAAGGTACATGGAAAAGATGTTCCCCGCCAGGGCCACGCCCAGGGTGACGCCGTAGGTCATGGTGTAGAAGGCGAAGAAGGTATTGCGCCGGTCCAGGTGGCGCATGTACTCGAAGGCGTAAAGACTGGCCAGCGGCCACAGCGCCGCCACCAGCCCGCCGAATAAGCAGGCCAGGCCGTCTATGCGCAGCGTCATGGGCAGCCGCTCGCCCAGGGAGAAGAGATAGAGAGTCTCGCGGGGCCCGGCGGCCAGCAGCCAGAACGTGACGGCGCTGGTGAGCAGCACCACCGCCTCCACGAATATATTCCTGGTCCGGTCGTCCCGGATGGGCCGCAGCAGCATCCACGCCCCGGCCGCCATCGGCAGCAGTATGGGCAGCAGCAATACGTACGCGCTCATCTCACAGCACCAGCCCTGCAAGGGCGTTGGCCGCGTCCAGCAGCGGCCCGGCCCATATGCCCAGACCCACGCTCAGCGCCGCCATGATCACCAGGGGTGCCAGCATCCGCCAGCCGGGCTCCAGCTTCCCCTGGGGCAGGTCAATAGCGTCCTTCTCCGGCAAAAACGCCTTGATGGAGATGGTGAGAAGATACCCCGCCGTGAGAAGGGCGCTGATAAGCAGGATCGCCGGCCCCAGCCAGTTCACGACGGGTATGCCCGTCTCCAAAGCGCCTACCGCCAAATGCCACTTGCTCACGAAGGCGCTGGTAGGGGGTATACCCACAAGGGTGACGGACGCCAGGGTGAAGCACCACATGGTCACGGGCATGCACCGGCCGATGCCGGCCAGGTCCCGGACCCGGGTGCGGCCGGTCTTCATGATGATGGCGCCGGCAGA
>CANRMG010000009.1 GCA_947631675.1 uncultured Oscillospiraceae bacterium | reverse complement strand
CACCCACGCGCTGGATATGGCGGCGCTGCTGTGCGCTCTGGAGCCGGGAGACGAGGTCATCCTACCCTCCTTCACCTTCTCCTCCACCGCCAACGCCTTCGTGCTGTGTGGGGCGGTTCCGGTGTTCGTGGACATCCGCCCGGACACTATGAACATCGACGAGAAGCGTATCGAGGACGCCATCACGGACCGCACCCGCGTCATCTGTGTCATGCACTACGCCGGCGTGGCCTGCGAGATGGATACCATTCTGGCCATCGCCCGCCGGCACCATCTGAAGGTGGTTGAGGACGCGGCGCAGGGCGTCATGGCCTCCTACAGAGGAAAGGCCCTGGGCGCCATCGGAGACTATGGCTGCTACAGCTTCCACGAAACGAAGAACTACTCCATGGGCGAGGGCGGCGCGCTGCTGCTGCGCGAGGACGACCCCCGGGCGGAGATCATTCGGGAGAAGGGCACCAACCGGGCCCGGCTGCTCCGTGGCCAGGTGGACAAATACACCTGGGAGGACCTGGGTTCCAGCTATCTGCCCAGCGAACTGAACGCGGCCTACCTTTGGGGCCAGCTGGAGATGGCGGACGAGATAAACGCCGCCCGGCGGCACATTTGGCAGCTCTATTACGAGCGGCTCTCTCCTCTGGCGGACGCCGGATGCATCGATCTGCCCACCGTCCCGGAGGGGTGCGTGCACAACGGGCATCTGTTCTACATCAAGGCCAGGGACATCGACGAGCGCACGCGCCTTATCGCCTATCTGCGGGAACACGGCGCACAGGCCGTGTTCCATTACGTGCCGCTGCACTCCTCCAGCGCTGGTCTGCGCTTCGGCCGTTTCCACGGAGAGGATAAATACACCACATGGGAGAGCGAGCGGCTGCTGCGGCTGCCCCTGTATTATGGCCTTGCCGACAGCGATGTGGAGAAGATCACCGATACCGTAGCCGCATTTTACCGGGAGCGGCGCGGATGAGTCGGCGGCGCTCTGTCCTGCCCGCAGCGCTGTGGGCGCTGGCGGCGGGCCTGCTGACGTTTCTCGCCGTGGAGAGCGCCGTCGCCCGGCGGGTAGGGCTCGATCTGCTGCTGCCCGCGGCGGACGGCATCCTCCTGCCCGGACGGCTGGCCCGCCTGGGCGCGTGCATGGTGCTGGCCTTCGCTCTGGCGCTGACGGACCGCGGCCGGGCGCTGGGCGGCGCTGTGGATCGCCTCTGCGAAAGAGACTGGGGGCGCTGGGCCGTGGCCGCCGTCTGCACGGGCCTGTTTTTTGTCTGGGCTCTGCGGGTGATCGTGCTCTGTTACATGACTAACGACGACGCGCTGTTTCTGCAGGCCATCGGCCGCATCCCGGAGCAGGGCCTGGACGCGGTGCGCAACACTCTGGCTCACTCCGCCCAGGAGAGCACCTCCTCCATATCCATTCTGCTGTGCGCCCTCATCGGCTTTTTCTACCGCCTGTGGCCGGACGGGTACTGGTATCTGGGCTTTCATCTGGCGATGCTGTTTGTGTCCATGACGGCGCTGGGCCGGTGCGTGCTGGTCAGAACTGCCGCCCGGCGCTGGCCGGCATGGGTGGGCCTGCTCATCCACGGAGCGGTCTGCGCCGGCTTTCTGCTGTGCACGCTGGCGGAGCTGTCCTTTACCGTCACTCCCGCCGTGGCCGGCTCCGCCGCCGCGGCGCTGTTGCTGTGCCGGGGCCATGAGACCCGGCGGCGCAGCCGGGTGCTGAGCGATGTGCTCAGCGGTCTGCTGATACTGCTGTGCTGCATGCAGAGGCGGGCCACCGGATACTGCCTGCTGTGCTTCTGGGCGCTGGCCGAGGGTTATGCGCTGCTGCGTGTGCGCCTGGACGGGGGCGAGCGGGCAAAAAAACGACTGGGCGGTCTGTGCGCCGCCGCTGCTATCACCCTGGCGCTGGCCGCGGCCGTGTTTGCCGCCGGCCGGCTGGAGTGTGACGAGAACTACCGGGACGCGGAGCATTACCGGTCGCTGATCGTGGACTTTCTCAACGACGACGTCACCGGCGAGCAGTACCAACGGGCGGGCATCCCTCCGGAGCTGGCTACCCTGGTCCACGGCTGGTACTTCATGGACGAGCGCGTCACCACCGACATGTTCCGTACCGTGGCGGAGAACTACTACGCCGATCTGGCCGGACAGCCGGCCGTATCCCTACCCGCCCGGGCAATGGAGGCGGCCGGCCGGCTGGCGGGCTATATCGCCGGCGACGGGCAGATGCTGTGGCGGACCGGCTGTCTGCTGGCGCTGCTGGGACTGTGCGCCGCCGCGGCGCTGCGCTTCGGCCGGCGGTACTGGCCGGAGCTGGCGTGCGCCGCGTGCGCCGTGGGCGGCGCGGCCATTTTGCTGCTGTACCTGGCAAAGGACGGGCGGTTCCCGCTGCGGGTATTCTTGGTGGTGGCCATTCCGGCTTGCGTGACGCTGCTGCTGACGGCCCTGGCCGTACCGGAACAGCGGCCTGCCACCCCCTCCGGGCGGCGCCGGGCCGCGGCGTGCCTGGGCGCGATATGTGCCGCCGCTGCCGTCGTGTGCTGCGTCGGGAGCCTCTATACCACGCCTCATGCCGCCGACACAGCCGTGCGGGCAGATCTGTTCGCGGACCAGTGGGCCATCGAGGACTACGCCCGCGCCCATTCCGACACCACCATCGTCACCAACATGTATGAGGACTACTCCGACCCGCTGCACGTCCCCGCCGACTACCCGGCCAACCGGGTGCTGTGGGGCGCCTGCGGCGATACGGCCAAGCCCGCCGGAGAGCGGCTTTACGCCGGCGCTTTCTTCCGGGACGACGTGCTGTTCATGACCGACAACGTGACCGCCGTGATGTACCTGCTGCAATACCTCTCCCTGGACTGGGGGCCCGTTCAGGCCACGGTACAGGATCGGGTGGATTCCGATATCTGCTTCTACCGTTTGGAGCGGCTCGTCCCCTCGCCGGACTATACCGGCTGGCTGGAGCAGAACGGCATGACCTATTACTTCCGGGATGGACAGGCCCTCTCCGGGACCCGGACCATTGACGGCGAGAGCTATACCTTCGCCGCCGCCGACGCCGTGTCCGGCTTCCAGATGGTCCCGGGCGGCGCGCTCACCTATACCACCGGCGCCTATAGCCTCACGACCATGGAGGACGCCTCATGATCTTCCTCTATCTGTTGACACTGCTGATCTGCGCCGCCGGGCTGGGCGGAGCAGTCTGGCTGGGACGGCGGCTGTTGAAGTGCGGGCCGGACCCTGCCAGCCATCCGGCCGCCCACGGGCAGGTCCTGAGCCTGCTCTGGACGGTGTTTCTGGGGCTGTTTGCGTTTTTTGTGCTGGAAAGCGGCGTGGCACGGCGCATCAGCGCGGACCTCCTGCTGCCCATATGGGGCGCCCGGCCGTACCCCGGCAGAGCGCTGCGTATGGGTGCGTGTCTGTGCCTGGCCCTGGCGGCCGGGATATGGGGCGGTGGCGCGCGGGCGAAGCTGCGCTCCCTGCTGCAAAGGGACGCCGGCTGCTGGCTGGCGGCAGCGGCTGTCACCGTACTGTTTCTGCTGTGGACATGGCGGGTGACCGTCATCCGGTTCATGACCAGCGACGACACCTACCTGCTGCAGAGCATAGGCTCCAACGCCTTCCGGGGCATGTCTGACGCATTCTCCCACGAGCTGTTCTGCGCGTTCATCCACTTTTTCTACCGCCTTTGGCCGGATGGTTACTGGTATACGCTGTACCATCTGATTATTCTGGCCGCCGCGGCCACCATTGCCGGACGGTGCCTGCACCTGAAGCTGCGGGGCCGGGACCTGCCCACAGCGGCGGGGTTCGTGCTCCACGGCCTGCTGTGCGCCGGTCTTTTCCTGTGCGTGACGGCGGAGCTGTCCTTCACCGTCACATCGGCGGCAGCGGGTACGGCCGCCGTGATGCTGCTGCTGTGCCGGGATGACACGGACAGCGCCGTCGGGCATCTCGTCACCGATCTGGCGAGCGTCGTGCTGGCGCTGCTGTGCCGGCTGCAGCGGCAGGCGGCCTGGCAGCCGCTCTCCTGCTTCTGGCTGCTGGCGGCGGGCTATCAGCTTCTGCGCACCCTTGTGGACCGCAAACCCCGTCTCCTGCTGCGGGTCGTGACCCTTCTGGCGGCGCTCGCTGTCACGCTGGGGGCGCTGTCCGGCGTCGACCGGGTCCATCTGGATCTGGAGGACACGGCCTATACCCCGGGCTACGCCGTTCCCCAGCACGGCTACACCCAGGCCCAGACAGACTATTTCCGCTCCCGCGTCATGGATTATCTGCTGGTCCGGCTCACCAATGAGCAGCTGGAGGCAGTGGGCATTCCCTCGGAGCTGGGCACGCTGCTCCGGGGCTGGTTCTTCATGGATGAGCGCATCAACTCCGTGACCTTTGACACCATCACAGCGTCGTATTCCGGCATTCTCGGCGCCGGCGCGGCCAGCCCCGCGCCGGAAGACAGCGCTCCCGCCGGCGACACCGCCGATACCGCCGGCGGCGTGTCCCAGCCCCCCACGGCGGGGCTCCTTTCCCGCCTGGGCGCCGCGCTGCGCGCCAGCCGCGCGGGAGCTGCCATCTGCCAGCTGCGCAGCGCGCTGCATACCAGCACCGAGGACGAGCTGGACAGCCGCGTGCACACCATGGGACTGCTGACGTACGCCATGGCTCTGCTGGCGGCGCTGTTGCTGCTGCGCCTGGTCCGGTATGGTCTGAGCGGTATTTTGGAGACGCTGTGCGGTCTGTGCGCAGGAGGAGGCGGCACGCTGATGCTGCTGTACCTCATCCAGGAGGGCAGGTTCCCTCTTCGCGTGTTCATGGCGGCGGCTTTTCCGGCCATCCTGACCATGGTCCTCATGGCGGCGAGCGCCCCCGCGAAGCCAGCCCGCTCCCGGCCGCAAAAAGCGGCGGCGGGGCTCTCCGGCATGCTGGCGGCGGGGCTGTGCGCGCTGGCCCTTCTCACCGCCTGGAGCGTCCCCTACGCCAGCCAGAATGTCTCCCGGCAGGACGTCTTCGCCGGACAGATCGCCGCCGAGTCCTACGCCAGCGCCAATCCGGACGTGACGTTCGTCACCAATATGCTCACCAACGACCTGGACCCGTTCCATCGGATCTCGGATTATCCGCCAAACCTGCTGCGCTGGGGCGGCATCGGCCGGACTACCGCCAGCGAGCAGCTGTACGCGGACGCCTTTTTTCGGGACGACGTGCAGTTTTTGTACGGACCGCCCAGCTCCATCGTGGCCATGCTCCAGTACCTGACGCTGGATTGGGGCCCCGTCCAGGCCAGAGTCGTCTCCCAGCTGACGAGCGAAATATCTGTCGTCAGCTTCTCCCAGATCTCCCCCGGACCGGACTACACCGGCTGGTACGAGCAAAACGGCATGCGCTACTATTTCCAGGACGGACAGGCCCTCGCCGGGGAGCAGCGCATCGGCGGCGAGAGCTTTACCTTCGCCCCCGCCGGGGAGGACTCCCAGCTTGTTGCCGCGCCGGGCCCGGAGGGCCTCATCTACACTACCGACGCCTACAGCCTTATCGATCCGGAGGCCGAAACGCCATGAAGAAGGTCGCCATCCTGCAATCCAACTATATCCCCTGGAAGGGCTATTTCGACATCATCGGCCTGGTGGACGAGTTCATCCTCTACGACGATATGCAGTACACCCGCCGGGACTGGCGCAACCGCAACCAGATCAAAACGGCGGGCGGCCTGCAGTGGCTCACCATCCCCGTGGACACCAAAGGCAAGTTCCTGCAGAGGATACGGGACACGGTCATCGCGGACCCCTCCTGGGCCGAGAGCCACTGGAAGGCCATCCGCTACAGCTACGCCCACGCCCCCTTCTTTAAAGATTACGCCCCCGCCTTCGAGGACCTCTACGCCCAAGCCGCCGGCATGGACCATCTGAGCCAGGTAAACCACCTGTTCCTCACGTCTATCTGCAATATGCTGGGCATCGGCACGAAGATCACCTGGTCCAGCGACTATCCCCTGGCCGAGGGAAAGACCGAGCGGCTGGCGGCGCTTGTAAAGTCCGCCGGGGGCGGCTATTACCTCTCCGGTCCCGCCGCGAAGGACTACATCGTGGAGGACGTGTTCAAGGACGCCGGCGTGGAGCTGGCCTGGATGGACTACAGCGGCTACCCGGAGTACTCCCAGATGCACGGGCCCTTCACCCACAATGTGAGCATACTGGACCTGCTGTTCATGACCGGGCCGGAGGCGCCCCGGTACATGAAGTGGTCTCAGGAGGCGCGCCATGGGTGAGCGCCGGGACAGGATCATGATCCTGGGCGCCGGGCCCGCCCAGGTGCCCCTCATCAGGACCGCCCGGGCCATGGGGCTGGAGACCGTCGTCGCCACCATCCCCGGCGGCTGGCCGGGCATCAGGGAGGCGGACATCGTCTCCTACACCGACATCACCGACGAGGCCGGCATCGCCCGGGCTGCCCGGGAATACGCCGTGTCCGGCGTGGCCACCTGCTGTCTGGAGACGGGGCTGAAGGCCCTGGCCCACGCCTGCGCCGTGCTGGGCCTGCCCGGCGTCAGCGAGGCGGCGGCGGAAATATCCGTCAACAAGCTGGCCATGAAGGAGGCCTTCGCCGCCGGGGGCGTGCCCGCCCCGGCCTGGCGGGTCCTGCGGTGCCAGGCCGATCTGGACGGGGCCACAGAGGCCCTGGGCTTCCCCCTGGTGGTGAAGGCCGCGGACCTGCAGGGCAGCAACGGCGTGTATGTGGTCCGGGACGCCCAGGCGGCCCGTGAGGCCATGGAGAAGTGCCTGGCCCTAACGAAAAAGGACTTCTGCCTGGCGGAGCAGTTCGTGAGCGGGGAGAGCTTCTGCGCGGAGGCCTTCGTGCAGAACGGGGACATATTCTTCGTCCTGCCCGACGGGAACCTGACCGTGTCCAACCCCGGCCGACCCAACATCCCCGTCGGCCACTACGTCCCTCTGGACTGCCCGGAGCCGGTCCTCGCCCGGATACAGGCCGTGGCGGAGCAGGCCATCCGGGTCTGCGGCATAGATAACTGCGCCGTCAACTTCGACATGGTCCTGCACGACGACGAGCCCTATGTGATCGAGCTGACCGCCCGGGCCGGGGCCACGGGCCTTTCCGAGATGATCGGCTCCTACTTCGGCGTGGACTATTACCGCATGATCCTCCTGGCCGCCCTGGGCCGGGACGCCCGGGCCGTCTTTGACGGCCGGCGGAGCAAGCCCCTGCCCACGGCCGTATCCATGCTCCAGGCCCCGGAGACGGGCGTGGTCCGCTCCATCTCCCTGCCGGAGGAGCTGCCGGACTACGTGGGCGGGCTCACGGTGCTGCCCAAGGCGGGCGACCGGGTCCGGCGGTTCGAGAACGCCGGGGACCGGATCGGCCAGGTCCTGGTGACCGGCGGCAGCGCCCGGCAGTGCCTGCAGCGGCTGGAGGACATCATCTCCCGGATCGGGATCGAGGTGCAATGATATGCAGACAAACGGATTTTACGCTTCCCCGGACGCCATCGTCCGCAACGTGACCGCCGCCCCCACGGCCTGCATCTACAAGGCCACCCGGGTGGAGGACACGGTGCTGGGCGAGCACGTGACCATCGGCGACTTCTGCCGGGTGGGGGACTGCGTGCTGGGGGACCGGGCTTTTTTGCAGCGCAGCTGCATGGCCTACGGCGTCCGCATGGGCCGGTACTCCTACGCGGGAAAGAACGCCACCATCTGGCACGCGGACATCGGCGCCTTCTGCTCCATCTCCTGGAACGTGTCTATCGGCGGCGCCGACCACGACTGGTCCCGCCTGACCACCCATACCTTCGTCTACGACGGGGACACCTTCGACCTGATGCCGGAGGGCGCTCAGGGCTATGACCGGTTCGCGGCCCCCTGCGTCATCGGAAACGACGTGTGGATCGGGGCCAACGCCTGCGTCTGCCGGGGCGTCAGCGTGGGCACCGGGGCGGTGATCGGGGCCGGGGCCGTGGTCACTCACGATGTGGAGCCCTATACGATCATGGCCGGCTCTCCCGCCCGGCCCATCCGAAAGCGTTTTTCCGAGCCGGTGATCGCCTCGCTGCTGCAAAGCCGCTGGTGGGAGCTGCCCGCGGCCGTCATCCGCGAAAATTTCGAGCTTTTCAGCGCCGCCCCCGACGAGGAGGGCCTGGCGCGTCTGGCGTCCCTGCGGGACGCATATCTAGGAGGTGAGGGCCTGTGACCACCGTATCCGTCGCCATCCCCTGCTACCGGTCCGCCAAGACCATCGTCCCCGTGGTGGACGAGCTGCGCCAGGTGTTCGCCGGGCGAACGGAGTATGACTACCAGATCATCCTGGTCAACGACTACCCGGAAGACGATACGTTTGAGACGATCTGCGCCCTGTGCCGGGACGACCCGAAGATCACCGGCGTGGACCTGTCCCGCAACTTCGGCCAGAGCATCGCCAAGATGGCCGCCATCCCCTATGTGACCGGGGATGTGCTGGTGTTCATGGACGACGACGGCCAGCACCCGGCGGACCAGATCTTCCGCCTGGTAGAGAAGGTCCGGGAGGGCTACGACGTGGTATACGCCCGGTTCCCCCACAAAAAGCATAGCTTCTTCAAGCGCTTCACCAGCCGGGTCAACACCCTGATGCTGGAGCTCAACGGCACCCAGCCCAAGGGCGTCACCATCTCCAGCTACTATGCCATCAGCCGCATGGCGGTGGACGCGCTGAAAAACTACAAGAGCCCCTTCCCCTCCATGGGCGGGTATCTGTCCCACGTGGCGCTGCGGTACGCCAACGTGGATATGGAGCACCGGGAGCGGCTGGCGGGCCGGTCCAACTACACCTTCCGAAAGATGCTGGCCCTGTGGCTGACCGGGTTCACCAACTTCTCCACCGTCCCCCTGCGGTTTGCCTCCGTCATCGGCACCTTCTGCGCCCTGTTCGGATTCATCCTGGCGGTGGTCATGGTCATCCGCAAGCTGCTCAATTCCAACATCGCCGCCGGCTTCACCACCAGCATCGCCGTGGAGGTGTTCATGGGCGGCGTGATCATCATGCTGCTGGGTCTGTGTGGGGAGTATATCGGCCGGATCTATATGACCGTGAGCAACATGCCCCAATACGAGGTGCGCCAGACGGTCAACGTGCCCAAGGCAGAAGAGGAGGACGAACATGGGAAGTAAGCTGCGCCCGCTGTATGACAGGCTCTATATCGGCGTGGAGACGTTTCTCCTAGCCCGGGACGCCCGCCGTGACGCCAAACGGGACGTGAAGCACCTGGCCCCCAACCCCCGGGTGGACGCGGAATACGACAGCGTCATCCGCCCCTACTGGCGGCAATTCAAGGTGGCCGTGCCCAAGAAGTACTGGTTCCACCTGCTGGCCAACGCCAACCGCCCCTTCAGCCCCAAACACATCCCCGACGACCTGTGGTTCAGCCGCATCATCCCCCACTACAACAACCTGATCTTCGCCAAGGCCCTGCAGGACAAGTGCATGTACAGCGTGCTCTTCCCCGAGGTGCGCCAGCCGGCGACGGTGGTGAAGAACATCGCCGGGGTGTTTTACGACGGGGACATGCGCCTTCTGACCCGGGCCGAGGCCCTAGCCCGCTGCCACGGCGAGGGCCGCATCCTGGCAAAGCCCTCCGTCAGCACCGGCATGGGCAACAACATCCGCTTTTATGACCGGGCGGCCCTGTCCGACCAGGACATAGACGCCATCTTCCGCCAGTACGGGAAGAACTTCCTCGTCCAGGAAAAGCTTGCTCAGCACCCGGACCTGGCCCGGCTGAACCCCACCTCCCTCAACACCGTACGGGTGCTCACCTTCCTGCATGACGATCAGGTCCACATCCTCACCGCCGTGCTGCGCATCGGCAGCCCCGCCAGCGAGGTGGACAACACCTCCCAGGGCGGCTACGCCGTCACCGTCCGGCCCGACGGGACTCTGGCCCCCCTGGGCCAGAACAAGAAGTGGGAGTACGCCGAAAAGCTTCCCAACGGCATATGCTTCAAGGACGTGACCATCCCCTCCTACGATAAGATCGTGGCCACGGTCAAGACCCTGGCCGCCCGCTCCGCCCACTTCAAGATCATCGGCTGGGACATCGCCGTGGCCCAGGACGGGACCCCCGTGCTGGTGGAGTACAACGTCATCCCCATGCACGGCTGCCACTGCAGCGCGCCAGTGTTCGGGGATATGACCGACCAGGTGCTGGGTGAGGTCTTTGGAAGGAGGGACGGGAATTGACGTCCCTGCAGTACTTTAAACGCTTCCTGCGCTATCTGCCGGAGCTGTCGGAGCGGTCCGGCTTCTCCGTGGTGCACCTGTTTCTGGCCTACGTGGTCTGCTATATCTTCCACGGCGCCAACTCCGAGGAGTTCTGCGCCCTGCATCTTTATGAGTACGACAACACCCGCCGGGCCCAGTTCCTGCTGATCCGGGAGACGGAAAAGCGCAGCGACGCCCTGAACGCCGGGGCTACCAAGGCGGACACCGACTGCTTTGACGACAAGCGCCGCTTCAACGAGACCTTCCGGGCCCACATCCGCCGGGACTGGCTGTACCTCCCCGACAGCACCCCCGAGCAGGTCCGCGCCTTTCTGGCCAGCAACGACCGGTTCCTGGCAAAGGACAACCTGGGCACCCAGGGAAAGCGCATCTTCCTGTATGAGACGAAGGACGTGGACCCTGAGGCCTTCCTGAAGGAATACGGCGGCAAGCCCTTCCTTCTGGAGGGCTTCATCCGCCAGCACCCCGCCGTCACGGAGCTCAACCCCTCCACGGTGAACACCGTACGCATCCAGACCCTCCGCAAAGGCGATCAGGTGGTGCTGGCGGGCGGGTGCATCCGCTGCGGCGGCGCGGATGCCTTCGTGGACAACTTTCACCAGGGCGGCGTGGCCTATCCCCTGGACATGGACACCGGCCGGGTCACCGGCCAGGGCCGCCAGCTCACCGGCAGGTGCTATCTGTGCCACCCCTCCACCGGGCGGTTCATGCCCGGCTTCCAGGTCCCCTTCTGGGACCAGGTCACGGCCATGATCCGCCAGGCGGCCGTCACCGTGCCCCACATCGGCTATGTGGGCTGGGACGTGGCCATCACCCCCGAGGGCCCGGAGCTGGTGGAGGGCAACATCAACTACCCCGACCCCATCGTCGTGCAGCTGGACGGCCGGGGCGTGCGCCGCCTGGTGCGGACGTTCACGGAGGGCGCGTGATGGCCTGCTTCTCGGTGGTCGTGCCCGTCTATAAGGTGGAGGAATACCTGCGGCCCTGCCTGGACAGCGTTCTGGCCCAGACCTTCGGTGATTTCGAGCTCATTCTGGTGGACGACGGCTCTCCCGACGGCTGCGGCGCCATCTGCGATGCGTACGCCGAAAGGGACAGCCGGATACAGGTCATCCACCAGAAAAACATCGGCCTTGCCAAAGCCCGCCATGCAGGCCTTATCCGGGCGTCGGCAGAGTACGTCCTGTTCATAGACAGCGACGATATGGCGGAACCCCGCTGGCTGGAGACAGTTCATAACATCATAGAGAAAAACGGCCGGCCGGACATCGTGCTTTTTGAGCATCGGCGGGACACGGGGCCCACCCAGTACCCCATCCTGGCGGAGGAGGGCTTTTACGACAAGGCCCGCCTGGAACGGGAGATATACCCCTATATGCTCTGCGACCTGCGCCGCCGGCCCTTCGGCACCCAACTGGTCCCGGCCTTCGTGTGGGAGCGGGCCTGCCGGCGGGAGCTGCTGCTGGCCCACTATGTGGACGATGACGCGCCCATCACCCTTTTCGAGGACATGGCCATGAGCTACGAGTGCATGTACTATGCCTCGTCCATGTATGTCTGCCGGGAGCCTCTTTACATCTACCGGGACCGGGAGCAGTCCATCCTCACCGGGTATCGGCCCCGCTTTCTGCAGGAGTGCCAGGTCTGTTTCCGCTACATCCGCGGCCGGCTGGGCGGGCTTGACCCGGCGCTGGACAGGCAGATCGACGCCGCCTATCTGCGCAAGGTGCTCATCGGCGTCACCCAGCTGGTCCGCCGGGCCCCCACCGCCGCCCAGGCGGCGAAGGACCTGGCCCGGGCCCTGGCCGGGACGGGCATCCCGGGCGAGATCGGCTTTTCCGCCCTGCCCATGGATATGAAGCTTTACCTGCTGGCGCTGAAATGCCGCCTGTACCGTCTGGCCGTAGCGGTCACCAAGGCACGGATGTGACCGGAGGGAGGGAATATGGCGCCTCTTTTTTCCATCGTCATACCGGTATACAACGCCGCGCCCTATCTGGCCCAATGCCTGGACAGCGTTCTGGGCCAGAGCTGCGGCGAATTTGAGCTGTTCCTGGTGGACGACGGCTCCACCGACGGCTCCGGCGCTATCTGCGACGCATACGCCGAAAAGGACCCCCGGATACAGGTCATCCACCAGGAAAACGCCGGCCCCACCCCCGCCCGCCGGGCAGGCCTTGCCCGGGCCGCCGGGGAGTATGTAGGCTTCGTGGACGCGGACGACTGGGTCCTGCCCCACTGGCTGGAGACGGTCAGGGGCTATATAGACGCCAACGGCCGCCCGGACGTGGTGGTCTTCGACCTGGAGCGGGACGTGGGGCCGGTGGCCCAGCCCGTGCTGGCCCAGCCGGGCTTTTACGACAAGGCCCGCCTGGAGGCGGAGATATACCCCTACATGCTCCTGGACAGCCGCCGCCGGCCCTACGGCAGCCAGCTTTTCCCCGGCTACCTGCCCACGAAGATCACCCGCCGGGAGCTGATGCAGGCCCATTACCTGCGGGACGACCGGATCACCCTTTTCGAGGACACGGCCACCAGCTACGAGTGCATGTTCTTCGCCTCCACGGCCTACATCAGCCGGGAGCGGCTGTACGTCTACCGCCGCATGGCCTCGTCCAACCTGAACCACTACCGGCCCGCCTACTTCCGGGAGGCAGATATGGTGCTGGACTATATGCGGGAGCACCTGGGCGGCCGCAGCGCCGTCATAGATAAGCAGATCAACGGCTTCGGCGCCTCCCGGATCGTCCACGGCATGTGCATGGAATACGGCACCAACCACAGCGTATCCGTGACCGCCCAGAACGTGCGCCGGGCCATGGAGGAGACCGGCTTTGCCCGGAAGCTCTCGGCGAGGGGGCTGCCCCCGGACATGGCCCTGTTCCTGCTGATGGTGAAGTGCAGGCTCTATCGCGCCGCCGCCCTGCTCATCAAGGCGCGGATGCAGCCCTCGGAGGGGCAAAGCTGAGGAGGCCCTATGGCAAAAGTATCGGTCATCATCCCCGTCTACCAGGCGGAGCAATATTTGCCCCAGTGCCTGGAGAGCGTCGCGGCCCAGACCCTGCGGGACATGGAGGCCGTCGTGGTGGACGACGGCTCCACCGACGGCTCCGGCGCCCTTTGCGACCAGTACGCCGAAAAGGACCCTCGCATCCGGGTCATCCACCAGGAAAACCGGGGCGTGGTGCCCGCGCTGATCGCCGGCCTGTCCGCCGCCGCGGGGGAGTACATCGGCTTCGTGGACGCGGACGACTGGGTGGACCCGGACTACTTTGAAACGCTCCTGGCCCGCGCCGTGGAGCTGGACGCCGACGTGGTCCAGGCGGAGCGGATCGAGGAGGGGGAACGCCCCCTCGCCCTGCGCCAGGAGCAGACCACGGTCTATGAGACTCCGGCGGAGAAGAACGCCCTCATGGGCGTATACTACAAGCTGTATCTCTGCGCCCCGGACCGCCGGCCCGTCACCTACGCCCGCTGGGACAAATTGTACCGCCGGGAGCTGGTTCAGGCCGCCCTCCCCTTCTGGGACAGGGGGTTGTACCTGGCGGAGGACGCGGTGTTCAACGCCGCCGTGCTGCCGGACTGCCGCCGGTTCGCGGTGCTGTCCGGCACCCCCAAGTACCACTATCGCATCCTGCCCGGCTCCAACTCCCACCGGTTCGACCCTCAGGAGATGAGCCGTGTCGCCGAGCTGCGGGCCGCCCTATTGGACATCGCCGCCGCCAAGGGCACTGACCCGGCCCTGGTCGAGCTCTATATGGCCCACGCCGTGTACTACAGAATATACGCCGCCGCCATCCAGCCCGGCGGAGACCGGGCGGGCCTGCGCCGCCATGCCAAGGCCCTCCTGGCCAGCATCCCGGCCGGGAGCCTGCGCGCCTACGCCGCCTCCCGCCGCTCCCCCGCCGTCCGGCTCAGCTGCGCCCTCCTCCGGGCGGGGGCCATCGGCCCCTTCTCCCTGCTGGCCCGGCTCAACGAGCGGCTGGTGAACCGGAAATAACAGCGCGGACAGAAAAAGCCCGTGACCGATGAGGTCACGGGCTTTTCATTTATTTCGTCTCCCACCAACGGTCCCGGTAGGACCTGTCCATGCTGAAATACGCCACCGGATGGGCAGGGTCCCGGTCCTCCTCCGGGGGCAGAGTCCGCCAATCTCCGTAGACGGTGGTCAGGTACTCGTCGTACCCGGCGGGGCAGGGAAGAAGCATGTCCTCGAAGGGCAGCTTCACCGTCTCCCGCAGGCATCCGGCGGGGTAGATCACCCAGTCGAAGCACTCGCTGGCCCAGCTGGCCGTGTCGAAGCCGGTCTTCCGGTACAGCTCCTCCTGGCACATGGACGCCCAGTTGTAGGGCAGCAGCCACCGCACCGGGGCCAGCAGGATATACCGCAGCCTCTCCGCCGGCGTACGGACGTCCCGCCAGGTGGCCCGGAGGAAGCCGTTTAGGCGGCTGAACTGCTTCCGGCGGCGCTGGCGCTCCTCCCGCTCCGGACCCGGGTCGGGCAGGCCGTCGAAGCAGAAGATGTCGATATACACCCCCGTATGGGACTCCGGGTACGGCGCGAAGGCCTCCTCCACGAAGGTGGTGCGCACGTCGTGTATCTTCAATATAGAGTGGCCCGCGTGGCGGATGCGCTCATAGTCCTGCAGGGCCAGCCAGCCGGGCAGCTCCTTTTCCGCCAGGCGGCGGAACCGGTCGAAGTCCGGCCGGGGCATCCCCAGGTCCACGTCGTCGTCCCAGGGGATGAAGCCCTTGTGCCGGGCGGCCCCCAGCAGGGTGCCCCCGTCGGCCCAGTACCGCAGGCCCAGCCGGTCCAGCACCTGCGTCACCGCCTTCAGTATCTCCAGCTCACGGAGCTGTACCGTTCTTGTGTCGATCTCCATATGCGCTCCTCAAAGGCCGAAATTCTCCGCGATGCGGCGGCAGTTCTCCCCGTCCTGGTAGGCGTCCACCCGGTCCCGCAGCGCCTTCCGCTCCGGGCCGAAGGCGTCCTTTCCGGCGGATACGTCCGCGAGAAAGCCGTACAGCTCCTCCAGGGACGCGATCTTCTGCCCCGGCATCCAGGCCAGCGGGTCCGGCACCAGAAAGCCCCGGGTGTACTGTTTGAGGTCGCCCACGAAAAAGCCGATGGGCCTGTCCAGGGTCAGGTAGTCGAAGTACACAGAGGAATAGTCCGTCAGCAGGCAGTCCGCCTGCCCCACCATCTCATAAAGCTGCACGTCGGCGGCGATTAGGTCGTCATCCGTCAGGTAGAGGATGTTGGGAAGGCTCGTCCTGGCCAGAAAGTCCAGCTTCTGCAGGTGGTGTATCTTCGCCGTCAGCAGTATCTTCTTCTCCGCCAGGAAGGCGTTCAGCGCCTCCAGCTGCTCCAGGGTCTGCACGGGGTTGATGGAGTAGGTGTTGGCGAAGGTGCCGTCGGTCCAGCGCTGGGTCTGCCGGAAGGTGGGCATACACAAAATGAGCTTTTCATAGTCCCGGCCCCGGGCCTTCCCGCCCAGCAGAGCCGTCAGGTCCTTTTCCCGGAACATCAGGTCCAGCCGGGGCTGGCCCAGGGGCAGAAACTGCTCCGGCCGCACGCCGATGAATTTGTGGAACAGCTCGTATGTCTCCGGGGAGGAGGCGGGCAGAAAGTCGAACAGCCCGGACATATCCCGGCCGTCCCCGGCCTTCAGGGGCACGCCGTGCCACAGGTTCACCACCGTCTGTCCCTTGCGCCGGCGGGTCATCCACCAGGGGTGAGTGAAGAAAAAGAAGCTGGCCCGGCTCACCCAGTATCGCGCGGCCAGGCTGTCCCGCCGGAGGAAGAGCACGTTCTCCCGCTCCTGGTCCCGAAACTTCTCCGGCTCCTTCACCAGCCACACGATCCGCCAGCGCCGGTCCATGCCCAGGCTGAGCATATACTCGAAAAGGGCCCGGCCGTTGTCGCAGAAGTCCCCCTCCGTCTCGAACACCACCGTGTTCCCCGGGGGCAGAAGGCGGCTGGCGGCCATGAAGGGCTCCGTCAGGTAGTATTTCACGCCCCGGGCAAAGCTGCCGTCATGGCGGCGGGCGAAGTTGATGGCGTTGGCGGCCCGGCCGCCCAGGTTCTCGCCGAAGAGCCGGATGCACCGGTAGCGCACCGCCCGCTCCCGAAGCCAGGCCGCGTCGTGCCAGGAGGCCACGAAGTGGTGGATGGCCACCGTGTCAGCGGTCCGCTGTATCAGTCCGGTGTCGAAGGACATGGGGCTGAACCAGTCCCGGGGGCAGAGGGTGAGCACCCCCTCCTCCCGCTTGGCGGTCCCGTCCAGGACGATGCCGAAGAGCTTTTCCGTCTGCCCGGAAATGACCGTCACATTGGTGGTCACGTCGCAGGTGCCGTCCGGCAGGAGGAAGTGCCGGTCCTTATAGGCGTCCAGCAGGGCGCCGATCCACTTTCCCCCGGGCTCGGAGCCGATCAGGGCCGTGCACAGGCGCTTTTCCTCCTCGTAGCCGCAGAAGGCGCTCTCCCCCAGCAGGCCGTCCAGGGGCTTGACGAGCTCCACGTCCGTGTCCATGTATACGCCGCCGTATTCGTTGAGGGCCCACAGCCGGGCATAGTCGGCCAGGAAGGCCCACTTCTTCGCCTCATAGGCCTCCCGGGCATAGGGGCACATGTTGACGTCGAAGGTGGACTCGTCCCACCGCCTGATCTCATAGTCCGGGCACTGGGCACGCCAGGTGGCGATGTATTTTTCCGTCTCGGCGCTCAGAGGGGCGCCGCCGAACCAGCAGTAGTGGATGATCTTCGGTATCATGTCTTTTTCAGGACCCCCCTGATCTTTTCCCGGAGCATGGCCCGCTCCGGGCGGCTGAGGAGCACGAAGTAATTTACCGCCAGGGCCGTGAGCCCCACCGCGGCGCACACCATCACCAGCCCTGCCCAGCTGTGCACCGCGAAGGCGTACCTCAGGCCGAAGGCCACGGCGCTCACGATGGCCAGGGATATGAGGTTTTTCACCAGCGGTCCGTAGAAGGTGGTCAGCTTCATGTTGAGGCACTTTGCCCCGTACAGGGGCAGGAACGTGGCGCCCCGGATGATGCTGAACACGGAGCTCACGCCCACGATGATGAACATCTTCGCCGTGTCGGTCTGGGCGAAGTGCAGAAGGCCGAACACCACGCCGATGGTCAAAAAGGAGTTGACCACCACGTAGATGGAGGACTGCTTGATCTTATTGGCCACCGTGAACACGTTCCACAGGGGCTCCAGGGGGTAGCCCAGAGGGCTTGCCAGCATGGCCACGATGGCCAGGCCCTGCAGGAGCCTCGCGTCCTGGCCCGGCACCCACAGGGAGAAGAACGTGTCCCCGAAGGCGTACACGCATGCCACCGGGATGCAGGCGATCATACCCAGCAGCTTGATGGCGAAGATGAGCTCGGCGCGCATCTTCTCCGTGTCATCCTTGGCATAGCTGATGTTCAGCTGGGGCATGAACACCGACGCCAGCATGGCGAACACCGACTGGCACAGGACCGGCAGGCTCTTGGCGATGCTGACGACGCCCATGGCCGAGTCGCCCACCAGCACGTTGGTGATGAGAAGGTCCAGCTGGTTGGAGAGGATGGAGCCCACCCGCGTGACGGAGTTCCACACGCCGGCGGAGAGGAGTTCTTTGATCCGCCCCCACCGGAAATAGGACCGCTTCACCTCGATCTCCGGCAGGAGCATGCGGGTATAGCGGATGTTGGTGACGGTCCTGTAGGCGATGCATATCACCGCGGACAGGCCCAGATAGTACACATGGGGCGGGAAGAGCAGGAACGCCGCCAGCAGTATCCCGGCCCGCAGCAGCTCCGACTCGATGACCCGCTTGCTGGCCAGGTCCAGGCGGTTCTTCACATAGGTGGCATTGCCGTATACGCTCATGGCCACGCCCACCAGCGCCTCCAGAAACAGCAGCGACCACAAAAGCCGCACGTCCCCCAGGATCGCCGCCGGCACGTTCAAGAGCCTATCCAGAAACAGCACCACCAGCACCGCCGGCACCAGCAGCACCAGCGTTATGATGGCGTTCGCGATGATGAGGGAGGTGAAGTACTCGTTGGCAGACTGGTTCTCCCCCCGGTGGACACTGATGGTGATGAACCGGGAGGCCATGGAATTGAGGGCCGTCACCAATATCTGGGCGTAACTTATGAAATCGTTGGCCAGGCCCACGAAGCCATAGGCCTCCCGGCCCAGCTTCTCCACGATGAAGGGCGTGAGGAAGAAGCTGATGCCCACGCTGACGCCGAAGGAGACGATCTGGGCCGCCATGTTGATGAACAGCCGTTTTTCTTTGGATTCTTCCCCGCTCATGCGTCCTTTCCCCCGCGCCCGGATGCCCGGCGCAGATACCATATCCAGAGCCATGCGCCCCGTATATCCAGCCTCTTGAGCTGCTCGCTCGCTATGGCGGCCGCCAGGGGCCGGATGGCGGCCTTGTTGGCCCTCACGTCCACCCGGTCCAGCACGGCCCACAGAAACTCATAGCACCGGTGCAGGGTGGGCCCCTCCAGCTCCTTCAGGCCCTTGGCCTTGAAAAACTCGTACCGCTCCAGCCGGGCCTGCACCCGGTCCAGCCGGCCCAGGGACATGGGCGCGGCCATGATGCTGCCGCCCCGCTGGACGTAGAAATAGAGCCCCTCCGCCACCGCCGCGATCTTTCCGCAGCGCTCATAGAGCCGATGGGCCAGAAATTCGTCCTCGTGGACCTTCCCCTCCCGGAACCGCAGGCCGTCGAAGAGGCCCCTCTTATACAGCCGGTTCCAGGCGGTCACATACCGCCAGGCCCACTCGTCGAAGGTCATGCGCCGGTATATCTCCTCCGGTGCAAACACCCCCGCCTCAAAGGGAGGCAGCTCCCGGACAGGCGCGCCGGCCTCGTCCACGCACCGCACGTCGCACAGCGCCACGTCCGCTCCCGCGCCCTCCAGGGCCGCCAGAAGTCTCTCCAGCATATCCGGGGCGATATAGTCGTCCCCGTCCACGAAGGCGATATAGTCCCCCCGGGCTATGTCCAGACCCGCGTTCCGGGCGGAGGAAAGGCCGCCGTTGGCCTTGTGGACGACCCGCACCCGGGCGTCCTTCCCCGCGTAGCCGTCGCACAGGGCGCCGCAGCCGTCCGGGGAGCCGTCGTCCACCAGGATGATCTCTGTATCGCCATAGCTCTGGGCCAGCACGCTCTGCACGCACCGGTCCAGATACTCCTCCACCTTATACACCGGGATGATGACGCTGATCTTACCCATGCCGTCCCCTCCCGGCCAGCCGCCGCCGGTAGTAAAGCCACAGCCAGGCGCAGCGCATGTCCAGCCGTTTCGCCTGCCGGGCCTTCACCTGCACGGTCAGGGGCACCAGGTCCCGCACCACCTGTTCCCGGAAGGACGCGATGTCCTGGGGGGTGTAGCAGTTGCGCCCCATGCGGATGAAGCCCAGCTCCACATAGCTGGAAAAGCCCAGCCGCCGGGCCTGTTCGGTGCGGTTCTTCACCAGCCGGTCATACAGCTCGTCGAACTGCTCCCGGTGGGCGTCGAAGAACCCGCCCTCCGCCTCCAGGGCCGCCTTGCGCACCCCCCGGTCCGGGTCCTCCTTATAGGGCCCCAGCTGGGCGATGGTCCGCTCGGCGCCCAAAAACGGCACCCGGGCGCTGGCATACAGGCTCTCATATTCGTTGGACAGCTTGGCCTCCTCCTGCATCAGGGGGATGATCTCCGGGGAGAACCCCTTTTCCTCCAGCTCCAGATTCGTAAACAGCAGGCTGCCCAGGGCCTCTTCCAGCCCCGCCCGGTGGGGAGAGCGCAGCAGCGCCTTCTGGAAGGCCTGCAGCTTCTCGTTCACCAGCGGCCCCTGCTCCGACAGGAACTGGTGCTCCTGGTCGTAGAAAGCGTCCCGGGTGTCCACCGTGTGCCGAATGGAGCACACGCTCATCTGGGTGTACAGGTGGGCGGTCAGGGCCTCCTCCTCCCGGTAAATGGCCAGCTGTTCCGCTGCGGATCCGGCCGCCTGCAGCCGCCGGGTCAGCTCCTCCAGCTGCTCCAGGACGGCGCCGATGTCCGGCCGCTCATAGGGGATCTGGGAAAATTTCATCGCACTCGTCTCCTTTTCATGGGATCTGTCATCAGTGTAGCATTTGGGGGCCGCCCCGTCAAGTCACCCCAGGAAAAAGCTCCACAGGGCCACCGTGGGCAGGGACAGCAGCGTGGAGAAGATCACCAGCTTGGTGGCGAATTCCGGCTCCATCCGGTACTTTTCCGCCAGGATGCTGGTGGTGGCTCCGGCGGGCATGGCCGCCAGCACCACCGTCACCCCCAGCACCGTCCGGCTCACGGGCAGCAGCCGGCACACCAGGTACACCAGCAGCGGCAGGATCACCAGCCGGTGCAGGGAGTATTTCAGCACCGTGGGGTCCCACAGGGTCTTCAGGTCGATCTGCGCCAGGATCATCCCGATCACCAGCATGGACATGGCCGTGTTGCAGTTGCCCAGGGCGTTCACCGTGCCCATCACCGCCTCGGGCAGCTGCACTCCCGTCACCATCCGGAGGATCCCCAGCACGCAGGCCAGGATGCACGGGTGGGTGACCACTTTCTTGACCGACGCCCGCCAGTCCCGCTCCCCGGAGAACACCGGCAGCCCCGCCCCCCACATCATCACCCGCTGGGGGATCAGGTACACGCTGGCCAGGGCCAGGCCCTCCGCGCCGTACAGCCCCTCGGCGATGGGGTTCCCCAGGAAACCGGCGTTGGAGCAGATGGTGCCGTATTCCAGGCATTTCCGCCGCCCCGGGGCCTCCTTGCGGAACACCAGCTTCCCATATGCCACGCAGAACGCCTGCAGCCCCAGGGAGATCCCGAAGATCCCCAGATAGGCGGAAAACCCGCCGCCCCCCACGTCCCCGGCAAACGCCTTCAGGATGTTGCAGGGCAAAATGCAGTAGATCACCAGGTCGTTGAGGTTCCGCTGGCCCTGTTCCCCCACCAGCCCCAGCCGCCGCACCGCAAAGCCCACCGCCACCAGGGCAAAGATCGTGATCTGCAGGGAGAGGACCGCCCCCATACCACCGCCGCCTTTCGTCCCATTTTACCCCCATTATAGCAAATATCCGGGAAAAAGAACAGTCTCTTCACCGATTGCGCCCTTTCGGGAAAAAATTTTCCCAAACCCTTTGACATCCGCCGGGAATCGGCGTATCATTCCAGGAGAATCTGTCGGGGAAGAGGGGATCCGCCATGAAAACGCTCTGGGCGGGCATCAAACGGGAGCCGGTGCTCACTGCGGCCCTGGTGGCGGCGGGGGTCAGCTGCTGTTTCGTCCCGCCGGACGCCGCCTACTTCGGCTATATCGACTTTCGCACCCTGGCCCTGCTCTACGCCCTCATGGCGGTGGTGGCGGGCCTGCGGTCCGCCGGGGCCTTCCAGTCCCTGGCCCACGCCCTCTGCGGCCGGGTGCGGTCGGTGCGGGGGGTGGGAGCGGTGCTGGTGTGCCTGTGCTTTTTCACCTCCATGCTGGTCACCAACGACGTGGCCCTGCTGACCTTCGTGCCCTTCGCGGCGGTGGTGCTGGGCCTGGCCGGCCGGGGAGACGCCCTGCTGCGGGTGGTGGTCCTGCAGACCGCCGCCGCCAACCTGGGCAGCATCCTCACCCCCGTGGGCAATCCCCAAAACCTGTACCTCTACGGCCGCTACGGCCTCACCATGGGCCAGTTCCTCGCCTGGACCTTCCCCGTCTGGGCCCTGTCCCTGGTGCTACTCCTGGGGTGCTGCCGTGCCCTCCCCCGGGCGGCCCTCCGGCCCCTTCCCCCCGAAACGGACCCCCTGCGGGTCCGCACCTTGGTCCTGTACGGCGCCCTGTTCGGCCTCTGCCTGCTCACCGTGGTCCGGGTGCTCCCCTGGCCCGCCCTGCTGGGGATCCTCGTGGCCGTGCTGCTGCTCTTTGACCGCAAGACCCTCCTCAAGCCCGACTTCTGCCTGCTGCTGACCTTCGTGGGCTTCTTCGTCTTCGCCGGCAACCTGGCCCGGGTCCCCGGGGTGGATGGCTTTCTCCGTGCCGTCCTGTCCGGCCGGGAATACCCGGTGGCCCTGCTCACCAGCCAGGTCATCAGCAACGTGCCCGCCGCCGTCCTGCTCTCCGGCTTCACCCAAAACGCCCGGGGCCTGCTGCTGGGGGTGGACATCGGCGGCCTGGGCACCCCCATCGCCAGTCTGGCCAGCCTCATCGGGTTCAAGCTCTACCTGGCCGCAGGAAACGCCCGTCCCGGCCGGTTCCTGCTGGAATTCACCCTGCTGAACGGGCTCCTTCTGGGGCTGCTCAGCGCCTTTTGGCTCCTGCTCCCCGCCTGACCCCACCCACCCGCCCACCCTCGCCCGCCGCCTGTCGGCGGCCGGCAGGGGCCAAAGCCCCCAGGGGGCTTTGGCCCCTGCGCCCGGCTGCGCCGGGCGGGCGAGGGCGTTTTGCCCCCAGCGGGTTGCAAT
>CANRMG010000008.1 GCA_947631675.1 uncultured Oscillospiraceae bacterium | reverse complement strand
CGAAATCTATTACTCTTTTGTCGGCAAGGTAGAATTGCCCGACTAAAGCCCGACCCGTCCGGCAGTCAGCCGGACAAGGAACGGCAAAATTTTTTACACTTCTTTTACTTCTTTATATCACATGAGCAAACGGACAGGGCTGCTCGTTATTCGTTTCGATCAATCCTCGGTCTTTACGCCCATATGATCCGACAGGAGCACGTTCTCCGCCTTGGCCTCCTCATAGAGGGCCCGGTAATCGTACTCGATGGCGCCGGGCAGGTCCTCCGCCACAGACAGAGAACCGTTGCCGTGCCAGAGCATGTACCCGCCGGGCACGCCCGCGTCGTACACGCCTACGATCTGGCGCTGGATGTTCAGGGCGTCGTACTTATAGTCATAGTCGTCCCAGGTCTGTATCCATGTTCGCACGATGGCGGGGCTGGCGCACTCCTGCTGCCTATCGAACACGTGCAGGGCCCAGTTGTGGAGTATGAAATAGGGCCGCTTATAGGGGATGATCAAGCGGTTGTTCTCCCGATACCGGTCGAAGTGGTCCGGGTAGGGCATGCCGCTGATCACGTCCACCACGTTGGACTCGGCGGGCCAGTACTGGCCGTAGGTGGACACGTAGTTGTTGGAGGTCTCGCCGAACATATCCGCCGCCACATAGACCCCGTGCTCATGGAGCACGTCGCAGGCGTAGGTCAAAAACCGCTGGACCGCCTGGGCCATGGACTCATTCAGGGCGTTTTTCAAGTCCAGGTACCCTTCCTTCTGGTTGTCCTGGATGTAGTCGGGGAAACGGACATAGTCGAACTGGATCTCGTTCAGGGGAAAGCTGTCCGCCGCCTCCACGGCAAAGCCCACCTTCAGCTTCCACACGTCCCGGCTGTAGGGGGAGGGCCAGTAGCTGCCGCTCATGGTCTTGGGCATCCCTGTGGCGTCGGTGATGGCCCACTCGGGCCGGGCCGTGGCCAGGGGGTCATCCCGGAAGGTGGTGACGCGGCCGATGACGTAGTAACCCTTATCCCGCAGGGTCTGCACCACCTGGGCGAAGCCCTCCATGGTGTTGTAAGCGTGGTACTTGTCCATGAGGCCGTACTGCTCGATCCAGGGGGATTCATAGGCCATCTCTACGCCATCGTTGAGAGTGATGACGAAGGCGTTGATGGCGGTGCCCTCCGCGATGTCCAGATAGTCGTCCACCGTGTCCATGGTGGCGTGGCTGGCGGGCATATACAGGGCGTACACGTCCTCGGGCATCACGTTGCCCTCGTCGGCAAAGTCGCCCTTGGCGTGGGGCCAGTAATCCAGGTCCTTCGCCTCGCCGCCGCCGTAGGTATCGACCGTCTCATGGATGTCATAGCCGGCCGGGCCGATCCACACGTTCATGGCCTCGCCGTAGTCCAGCACCACGTATTCCGACTTGATCCAGCCCTGCTCATCGCCCATCTTCACGTGGTACATATTGACGGTGCCGTCATCCTTGAAGTAGTCGTAGCCCACCACGCGCAGGAGGGTGCCCTTCTGCACGAGGCTGCCCAGCTCGATGTCGTCGGATGCCTGCAGCAGGTTCACAGGGGTGCGCACATACAGCTGGGTCTCCTGCATCAGCTCCGACTGGTCGTCGGTGATGTTGGCGCAGGGGATGTAGCCCAGGTTCCCGTCTATGTAGGCGTGGTAGTATTCCTCGTTGGACTCGGTCACGAAGGGCTCCCAGCTCTCCAGCTCCACCTCGGTGCCGCGGCCATACTCGGCCACCACCGCGAAGCCCTCGTTATAGAAGGGGGCGGTGTACTCCCCCTCGCCCACCATCACATACGCCATGACGGGATCGGAAAAGCCGGAGCCCTCCGCGGGGGGCTTCTCCATCTCCCGGATGGTGTGGAAGTTCAGGAAGATCGTACTGCACAGGGCCAGGATGGCGAGGACCACCACCACCAGCAGCATCTTCTGCCCTGGCGTCAGGTAGTGGGTCCGTCTTTTTTTCTTCTCCGCATGGGACATGATTTCTGCCTCCCGGGGGACGATTCCCATAAAAGGATACCACAAATGGACAAAAATAGCAAGCATGTGGGGGATGGCACCCATATATTGGGCTAAATCGGGATAGTTGCATACAATAGGATGTATACAAGATAACATAACGTTGTTTTGAAAAAATTCCCAAATAAAATGCTCCCTCCCGCGCGGGGAGGGAGCGAAACGGTCCTCAGGCCAGGACCGGCTGCAGCTGCCGACCCTCATAGGCCGCCTTGACGGCGGGGCCGATCAGCTCATACCGGCAGCTCAGGCTCATGGGCTTGGCGGCCGGGTCGTCCTGGCCGAAGGGGACGAAAAATATGTGCTTGCGGGCCAGGAGCCGGCCGATGTTCTCCGCGGAGCCGGCCAGGCCGTCGTTGGTGGACACGCCGATGACCACCGGCTTGCCGTTTCTGAGGTGGCCCTTGGCGGCCATGGTCACGGCGGTGTCGGTGACGCCCCGGCTCAGCTTCGCCAGGGTGTTGCCCGTGCAGGGCACGATGGCCAGCACGTCGATGCGCCCCTGGGGCCCTAAGGGCTCCGCCCCGGCGATGGACGTGACAGGGGCATGGCCCGTCATCTTTTCCAGTTTTGCCATCCAGTCAGCCCCGGCGCCGAAGCGGCTGTCCTTTTGTGCGTTCTCGCTGAATATGGGCAGCACGTCGAATTCCCGGCACAGGTCCGGCAGCACCGCCTCCAGCTTCCCGAAGGAGCAGTAGGAGCCGGTCAGGGCCAGCCCCAGGCGCAGTTTGTCATCCATGTCGTTTTTCCTCCCCGATCACACGATATATGGCCTCCGCCATCACGTCGGCGGCGGCCTTGGGGGCGTACAGCCCCGGCAGGCCCGGGGCCCGCAGCACCGGCGCGTCCGAGGCCCAGCCCCCCGGGGCGCTGGCCAGGTCGATGCACAGCGCCCCGCAGTAGTCCCCCTCCAGTACCGGGGCGGGGATGGTGTTCACCACCGCGTCGAAGGCGGGCGGTATGTGGTCCAGGTCCACCGCCTCGCAGCCCCGGAAGCGGGCGGCGGCCCTCGTCTCCCGGCGCCGGGCCGCCACGGTCACCCGGGCCCCCAGGCCGGCGAGCATCCCGGCCAGGAAGGTGCCGATGCGGCCGTAGCCCGCCACCAGCACCTCCATGCCCGCTACGGCCCGGTTGGACCGGCGCATGATGAGCTCCAGGGCCCCCTCCGCCGTGAGGGCGGCGTTTTCGATGACGTATATCTCGTCCTTATAGTAGGGCACCCCCTCCCGCCAGGCCGGCGGCGCGATCTTATGTTCCGCCGTGGGGGACAGCCGGTGCCCGTCCAGCTCCAGCCGGCGCTTTAAGTACATGAACCGGGGATCTGTCCCCAGCAGGGTAAAGTCCATATTTATCATCACCTCTTGCCTATGCGCCGTGTTTTCCTCTCGGAAAACGTCGCTTCGCTCCCGGGCGCAAGCGCCCGCGGCTTCCGATCTCATTTGAGGCGGGGCTCCCGCCCCCCTCAAGCTCCCCCTTGCCTGCTTTACAGCTTGATGGGTTCAATTCACATCACCTCTTGCCATGGTATGCCGGATGGGGTAAAATTGACATATCTAAACAAGGAGAGATTCTTATGACCAACATCTTCACCCCCGCTGACATCCTCCTGCCCCGGACGGGCACGGACATGACGAAGTGGGCCGCGCTGGCCTGCGACCAGTTCTCCGCCCGGCCCGACTACTGGGAGAATATGAGCCAGTATGTGGGCGGCGCCCCCTCCACCCTGCGGCTCATGCTTCCGGAGGCATACCTGACCGCCCCGGACGTGGAGGCGCGCAAGACGGCCCTCTGCCAGGCCATGGAGGACTATCTGGTGGGGAATGTATTTCAAAATATCCCCGATTCTTATGTCTATGTGGAGCGGATGCTCCCAAACAGCAAGATAAGAGCCGGCCTGGTGGGGAAGCTGGACCTGGAGGCCTATGACTGGACAGAGGGCTCCCGCTCCCCGGTGCGCTCCACGGAGGCCACGGTGCCCTCCCGGCTGCCCACCCGGGCGGCCCTGCGGCGGCAGGCGGCGCTGGAGATGCCCCACATCGTGCTGTTCATGGATGACGTGGAAAACACCGTGATGCCCCTGGCCGCCGGGGCGGAGGCGCTTCTCTACGACTTTGACCTCTATGAGGGCGGCGGGCATATCCGGGGCTTCCAGGTCCACGGGGAAAAGGCCGCCGCGGTGAAGGCGGCCATCGACGCCCTGCCCGAGCCCCTCGTGTTCGCCATGGGGGACGGCAACCACTCCCTGGCCGCTGCCAAGGAGCACTGGGAGGCCCTGAAGACCGCCGGCGCGCCCATAGACCATCCGGCCCGGTACGCCCTGGCGGAGCTTGAAAACCTCCGGGATCCGGCGGTGGAGTTCTACCCCATCCACCGGGTGGTGTTCGGCACGGACGCCGGCGGGTTTGTGGAGACCCTCTCCGGGCCCGACACGGGCGAGCTGGTGGCGAGAGCGGACGAGCTGGCAAATGCCTATATCGCCGCCCACGGCGGCACGGTAGACTATATCCACGGCGAGGAGGAGGCCCGGACCCTGGCCGCCCGGCCCGGCGGCGGGGCATGGCTCCTGCCGGCACTGGATAAATCCGAGCTGTTCCCCCACATCCAAAGCCACGGCTGCTACCCCAAAAAGAGCTTTTCCGTGGGCCACAGCCTGGACAAGCGCTGGTATGTGGAGTGCCGGCGGATCCGGTGAATGCCCGTTGCGTCCCGGCGCATGACATGCTATAATTTACCTATAAACTACAATATTTAAGGAGGCCCCGGCATGATCTATTCCAAGCTCAACGGCGGCGACGACTTCGCCATCTATCCCGCCGCCATCCGGCGGGCCCTGCAGTGGCTCAAGACCACCGACGTGCTGGCCCTGGAGACGGGCAAGGTCCAGATCGAGGGCGCCGACATGTACGCCCTGGTCCAGGACCTGACCACCAAGACCGAGGCGAAGGCCGAGGCACACAACAAGTACCTGGACCTGATGTACTGGCCCCAGGCCGGGGAGCGCATCGGCGTGGCCCCCCGCACCGGCCGGGAGACCATTTCCGAGGATGACCCGGAAAAAGATAAGATCCACTACTCCGCGGTGGAGCAGGAGAACTTTCTCGTCACCGCCCCCGGCGACTTTATCGTCCTGTTCCCCTGGGACATCCACCGTCCCGGCCTGACCCCCGGCGGCGAGCCCGTCAGCTTTCGGAAGATCGTGATGAAGATCGCCGTGAGCCTGCTGTAAGGCCCCAACTTCCAGAAACTGCAAATAGGACGTTTCGTCAGAAACGTCCTGTTTTTATGCTGTTTTTTATGGATTTTCCCTCTTGATTTTTCACAGACGGAGCCATATACTAATAACCTGTGCGTGGAGACCCACACACTATATACTAATATAAGGAATTTTAACTATCCTCTGAAAGATCAGGTGACCATATACTATGACGACCCTTCTGTCCGTATCCGTAGCCATCCTGGCGGGCCTTTTGATGACCCGTATCTCCCGGCTGGCCAAGCTGCCCAACGTGACGGCGTACCTCGTGTCCGGCGTTTTGATCGGCCCCTTCTTCCTGGGGGCGCTGGGCATCGACTACCTGGGCTTCACCAGCTTTGCGCAGGTGGAGGGCCTGGAGCTGGCCTCCGACATCGCCCTGGGCTTCATCGCCTTCTCCATCGGCAGCGAGTTTCGCCTGGCGGAGCTGAAGGCCATCGGCAAGCAGACCTTCGTGGTGGGCGTGTTCCAGGCCCTGACCGCCACGCTGCTGGTGGACGCGGCCCTGCTCACGTTCCACGCCCTGCGGCCCGACGTGCTCAGCACGGCCCAGGCCATCACCCTGGGCGCCATCGCCACGGCCACCGCCCCGGCGGCCACGCTGATGGTGGTGCGTCAGTACAAGGCCAAGGGGCCCTTGACGAACCTGCTGCTGCCCGTGGTGGCCCTGGACGACGCAGTGGGCCTGGTGGTGTTCGCCGTCAGCTTCGGCGTGGCCAAGACCCTGGTCACCGGGAACATGGACATGGTGTCCATCCTGGTGAACCCCATCGTGGAGATCGTCTGTTCCCTGGGCCTGGGCGCGCTGATGGGGTGGCTGCTGACCCAGCTTGAAAAGCTCTTCAACTCCAACACCAACCGCCTCAACATGACCATCGCCTTCGTGTTTCTGACGGTGGCCCTGTCCATGGCGGAGTTCCACATCGGCCCCGTGACCATCGGTTTCTCGTCGCTGCTGGTGTGCATGATGCTGGGCACGGTATTCTGCAATTGCTGCCCCCTGTCCGGGGACCTGATGTACCTGGCGGACAAGTGGTCCAGCCCGGTGCTGGCGCTTTTCTTCGTGCTGTGCGGCGCGGAGCTGGATCTGGGCGTGTTCGCCTCCGGCACCATCGTGCTCATCGGCGTGGTCTACATCCTGGCCCGGTCCGCAGGCAAGTACCTGGGCGCCCGGGTCTCCGCCCGCGCCACCCACTGCTCCCCGGAGATATGCAAGTACCTGGGCGTCACCCTCCTGCCCCAGGCAGGCGTGGCCTTGGGCATGTGCACCACCGCCATGCAGCTGGGCGCCGAGGGCGCTCTCATCCGCAACATCACCCTGTTCGCCGTGCTGGTCTATGAGATGGTGGGTCCGCTGATGACGAAGATGGCCCTGACCGCCGCCGGCGACATCCAGCCCAAGAGCGTGGAGGTCACCACCCGCCGCCAGCGGAAGCTGGCCGTGGCCGCCGCCCAGCCCGACGTGGCCGGGCGCGTGGACGCCATAAGGCAGGCCGACCGAAAGGCGTCCGCCGTGGCCGCCGCCCAGTACAAGGACCGCCGCAAGCCAAAAGCATCGTAACGTCAGAACGGCCCTGGAGATTCTGTATCCTCGCAAGCGAGGCTGCATCATCGGCCAGAGCCGTTCTTCCTCTTCCCCATGAAACCCGCTTCGCTGGGCTTTCATGGGGGCCCCGAAAACAAAACCAAGCCCGGACCTCGCGGTCCGGGCTTTTATTTTTGATACAGTCAGGCAAAGCGCGGCCTGGCCCGACAGTATCCCTGCCGCTAAAGTTCGCTTCGCTCACCAACCGCGTCCGGGATACTGCCGGTTCCAGCCGCGCGTCAGGTGGACAAATATATTTTACCTTTTCTTCTTCCCCGTCAGTTCCACCACGGCCGCCAGGGCCGCGAACAGCACCGCCGCCACCGGCCAGACGATCCATGTGAAGTCCCAGCGCTTGGAGACAAAGCTCCAGGCCAGATACCCCGCCGTGACCAGGCACCAGTAGACGCCCGTCACCGCCCGCCGCCAGGGGGCCTTCTTTTCCGGGGCGTAGTCCCCCTCCTGCAGGAGCATTTGGTATGTGTCCCAGGGGATGGATACGCCCAGGATGAGATATACGCCCGCGGCCACCAGCACCAGCAGCAGGCCCACGCCGCCCACCGCGAACACCACTGTGCCCACCGAGCCAGACCACAGGGACAGGAAGATGGGCACGGCGGAGGCCACGCACAGGCACACGCCTACCGTCAGCCGTTTGGCGCGGGCCGGCTCCAGCGCCTCCCTCCGGCTCCGGGCCAGCGCCTCCACGCCGGGGACAGGTGTGAAGACCTCCTTTTCCATGTACTCGTATTTATCCAGCTTCATCCCCCAGCGCACGAAGACGGCCACCGCCGGGATCACGAAGGCGAACAGGACCACCAGCCCCAGCCCCATGGCCCGGCCCTCGTCCATCCGCCCCAGATCTGCCAGACCGCCCAGCAGGATGAGACACACCGGGGACAGGATACACAGCGCCACAGCCAGGGCGAAGGGCCGTGCGGACGCCTCCTTAAGAGCCACGAAGGATTGAGCCTCCTCCAGCGTCACCTGCCGCAGGGCCGGCTCCTCCGTCGCGGACGCTTCCTCCGTCCCGGGCAGGTCCATCTCATCCTTTAATAAATAGTCGGTGCTGACGCCGTAGAGCCGGCTCAGCTCCAGGAGCTTATCGATGGCCGGGGCCGCCAGGTCCCCCTCCCACTTGCTGACGGATTGACGGCTCACGTCCAGCTTTTCCGCCAGGTCGTCCTGGGTCCAGCACTCCCGCTTTCGCAATTGAATGAGTTTTTCACCCATGGTCATATCACACGACCTCCTTTCTTGCTGTCCACAGCATACCCGTTTTTCCCGTTGCAGACAAGCAAGAAGACTTGAAAATCCCGCAACTTGTAGTTGCGAACGCCCCGGAGAGCGCGTCTCCGGGGCTATTTTTTGCCTACCCGACGGGCGGCGAGAACCGGCAGTGTGCCGGATGCGGTTGGTGAGCGAATTGGGGTCCCCGCGCGAGCCCAGCGAAGCGGGTCGCGTGGGGAGAGGAGGAGCCGCGGACCATTCGAGCTTTGCCGCATGCGGCAAAGAGAGACCTGGCCTGCGTGCTCCGACGCCGTTTAGCAGCAGGCATACTGTCGGGCGAGGCCGCCCTAGCTTTATTTCTAATGATGTTCCTCTTCCGCGTGGTGCTCGGTCCATACCGCGTCGCCGTGGGCGGAACAGGTCTCGATATAGAGGAGCGTGCCGTTTCCGTCCGCGTCGCAGTGGTCGTAGTCCCGGACGGTGCGCACGTCGATGTCGCCCTCGCCGGCGAAATTGCGTATGGTCCCCTGGAAATGGCCGCCGGTCAGGCTCTCCCCGTTGGAGGTGAGGATGTCAGTGAACACCCGGATGGGCTTGCCATCCAGATACCAATGATGCTCCTCGTCGCAGGTGAGGCCGTAGGGGGCGTATTCCTCTTCCATGGCCTTCACCGTCGCCTCGTCGAAGCCGCCCGCGGTGACCGACTCGCCCTCATAGGCATACTCCGTCATGCCGTCCTCCGCCGCGTCCGGGTCGGACACTGCCGTCTGCTCCGGGGACGAGCCGGCGGGCTCCTCCATCACGGTATCATCCGCCGGGTCAGAGGCCGGGACGGACGGCTCTTCCACCAGGACGGCCGTGCTTCTGGAGACGGGGACAGACTGGGAGTCGGGCTCAGTCCGATAAGCTAGCACCCCTGCTGCGATCAGCAGTCCGTTGACCGCCGCCGCCAGCAGCAGGCAGGCCGCCAGCACCCAGGGCCACCTCTTCCGTGGCTTCTTCACCGGGGACGGTGTCTCCGGTTCCGGGCCGCTCTCCGGCGCGGGCGGCTCCTCCGGCGGGGGCGGGACGGCGCCGCCGGTGTCCGGTACGGGGGCCTCGTCTTTTAATAGGTAATCCGTGGTGACGGCGAATAGCTCGCTCATCTTCAATATCTTGTCCAGCTCCGGCACGGCCTGGGCCATCTCCCACTTGGATACGGACTGGCGGGACACGTCCAGCCGGTCCGCCAGGTCGATCTGGCTCCAGCCCTGCTTTTTCCGCAGCTCGATGATCTTATCGGCCAAAGGCATATGAAACGCCTCCTTTTTTGGATTTGGGTGGTCCACCTGGCGTTCAGTATACCGGTCACGGCTTGCCATAGCAACCGTTTCCCCTTGGAAATGTGTCAACTGACAGTTGCAGCCCCGTTTTTCCAGGGAAAAACGGGGCTGCTCTGCCTTTCAAACGACTTATTTCGTTCCGAATATCCTGTCCCCCGCGTCGCCCAGGCCGGGGACGATGTAGCCGTGGTCGTTCAGATGGTCGTCCAGAGCGGCGGCGAAGATGTCCACGTCGGGGTGGGCCTGCTGGACCGCCTTCACGCCCTCGGGGGCGGCGATGATGCACATGAACTTGATGTGCTTGACGCCCTCGTCCTTCAAAAACTGGATGGCCGCCACGGCGCTGCCGCCGGTGGCCAGCATGGGGTCGACCACGATCACGTCCCGCTCGGTGATGTCGGGGGGCATCTTGAAGTAGTACTTCACCGGGGCCAGGGTCTCCGGGTCACGGAACAGGCCCACATGGCCCACCTTGGCGCTGGGGATCAGGTCTACCATGCCGTCCACCATGCCGAGACCCGCCCGCAGGATGGGCACCACGGCCAGCTTCTTCCCCGCCAGGCGCCGGCAGGTGGCCTCCGCCACGGGGGTCTGCACCTTGACCTCCTCCAGAGGCAGGTCACGGGTGGCCTCGTAGCACATGAGCTTCGCGATCTCGCTGACCAGCTCCCGGAACTCCTTGACGGAGGTCGTCTCGTCCCGGAGGATAGACAGCTTATGCTGGATCAGGGGGTGGGAAAATACCATTAAGTTGCTCATATCGGTTATCTCTCCTTTGCAGAAAGTTTATTCCTTTTCAAGCTTGGACAGCCGCTCCCGCTCCGCCTGGCTCAGGCGCAGGTACGCCGCCGTCAGCTCCCCGGCGGGAACGGCCTCTTTCCCCATGGCGGCGAGGCCCACGCCCCGGGCGCTCTGGACGCGCAGGGGCTCCGGGGCCAGGAACACGGTCACCTGGCTCCGGTCCAAGGTGTTGAAGCACAGCTCCGCCCCGTCGCCCAGGAGTATCCAAGGCTCCTGCCGGGCCACCAGCTCGCTTTCCAGCTCCGATATGGATATGGCCCGGTCCTCCGTCAGGCGCACGGGCTTTCCGCCCTCCACGGTGAACAGGGCGTTGTAGACCTGGCCCCGGCGGGCGTCCATGGCGCAGCAGAGCATCTGCCCGTCCAGCACCGGCCCGCCCCAGGCCATGGCCTCCAGGGTGGACACGCCCACCACGGGCTTGTCCAGCGCCCAGCCCAGGCCCTTGGCCTCGGCAAGACCAATGCGCAGGCCCGTGAAAGACCCGGGCCCCCGGCTCACGGCCACCCGGTCGATGTCCTTAGGGCTCTTGCCCAGATTCTTCAGCATATCCTCCGCCATGGGCAGGAGGGTACGGCTGTGGGTGAGGCCGGCGTTCTGGATGGAGAAGGCCAGCATCCTCTCGTCCTCAAATACCGCCGCCGAGGCGGCCTTGGCAGAGCTCTCCAGCGCCAGTGTCAGCATAGGGGTCCTCCCTCTATCGTTATTTTCCGGTCATTGTCCCCGGTCTTGGCAAAGCGGACGGCGATCTCGTCCCCCTCGAAGGCCCCGGGCACGTTCTCGCTCCACTCAACGGCGCACACGCCGCCCCGGGCGAGGTAGTCCTCCCAGCCGATGTCGAAAAGCTCGTCGGCGCTTCCAAGGCGGTACATATCGAAGTGGAACAGGGGCCGGGCACCGTCGTACTCGTTCACGATGGTGAAGGTAGGACTGGTGACTGTAGCGTCCAGGCCCATGCCCCGGGCCATGCCCCGGACGAAGGCGGTCTTGCCGCAGCCAAGGTCACCGTACAGGGCGATCACCGCCCCCGCCGGGAGCGTTGCGGCGAACCGCGCGCCCAGGTCCTCGGTCTCTTTTTCAGAGTGAGTGGTATATGTCATGTTATAGCTCCATCGTAGCATACGCGTTCAGGTCGCTGCCCGCCGTGTGCCCCGCTAAAAACTCGTAGTAAGCCTGGGCGCCGATCATGGCGCCGTTGTCGCCGCACAGGCGCAGGGGCGGCACATAGAGGTTCTTCCCTGCCTTTTGGCAGGCGGCCTCGAAATCCGCTCGGATGCGGGAGTTGGCGGCCACGCCCCCGGCCACGGCCACATGGCTTACCAGCGACTCGCTCACCGCCCGGCACAGGCTGGCGGCGAGACCCGGCTTGTCCAGCTCCTCCCCGGTCTGGTCCGCGTGGTGGACGATGTTCACCACCGCCGTTTTGAGGCCGGAAAAGCTCATATCGTAGGGATTGCCGTCGTTTACAGCGGGCCGGGGCAAGTCGTAAGCCCGGTCGCTGCCCTTTTTGCTGAGGTCATCGATGGGCTTGCCCCCGGGGTAGCCCAGGCCCAGCACCCGGGCGGATTTGTCGAAGCACTCCCCCGCCGCGTCGTCCCTTGTCCGGCCCAACACGCGCATGTCCGTGTAGCTTCTCACGTCCACCAGCATGGTGTTGCCCCCGGAGATGGCCAGGCACAAAAACGGCGGCTCCAGCTCCGGGAAGGCCAGGTAGTTGGCGGCGATATGGCCCCGGATGTGGTGCACCGGGATGAGGGGCACGCCGAGAGCCAATGCCGCGCTCTTGGCGAAGTTCACGCCAACCAGCACCGCGCCGATGAGCCCCGGCGCATAGGTGCAGGCCACGGCGTCTATATCGCCGCGGGATATGCCCGCCTTCTGCAGCGCTCGGTCCGCCAAAAGGGAGATGACTTCCAAATGGCTTCGGGCCGCGATCTCCGGCACCACACCGCCGTATATCTCGTGCAGGGCCACCTGGGAGAATATCTCGTCCGCCAGGACATGCCGCCCATCCTCCACCACCGCCGCGGCGGTCTCGTCGCAGGAGGATTCAAAAGCAAGTATCTTCATTCACAGCACCAACGTCATCAAAATGGCGTCCTCTCTGGGTTTTTCATAGTAATTGGTCCGGCGGCCAACCGGGGCAAAGCCGTGCTTTTCGTAAAGGGCGATGGCGGCGGCGTTGGAGGCGCGCACCTCCAATGTGATAAAGGCCAGCTCCTTTTCTCGCGCCCGGCGCACCATCTCCGTCATCAGCGCGTCCGCCGCGCCATGGCGGCGGCAGGCCGGGTCTACGGCCACGCTGTCCAGGCTCCCCTCATCCAGGACGCTTGAAAGCGCCGCATAGCCCAGAAACCGGCCGTCCTCCTCCGCCACCAGCAGCTTATCCAGCCGCCGGGCGATGAAGTCCTCCGGCCACGGGTCGGAAAAGCACGCCCGCTCCAGCGCCGCGACAGCGGAGACATCTTCAGTTGTGGCGTTGCGAATGACCATCGTCTTAATGTGCGTCAGCCCAACTGGCGCCCAGTTTCGCGTCGGCGGTGAGGGGAACGGAGTACTGCACGGTGTGCTCCATCTCCTCCTTCAATATCGCCGCCGCCCGCTCCCCCAAGGCCGCCGGGCACTCTACGATGAGCTCGTCGTGGACCTGTAAAAGCAGCTTCGCCTCGGGCAGTTCCTTCGCGAGCCTGTCGTACACCCGGATCATGGCCAGCTTGATGATGTCCGCCGCAGTGCCCTGGATGGGCATGTTCCGGGCCACCCGCTCGCCAAAGGAGCGGAGGTTGAAGTTACTGGCATGCAGCTCCGGGATGGGCCGCCGCCGGCCGAAGAGGGTGGCGACATACCCCCGCTCCCTGGCCTGGGCTATGGTGCTCTCCATGTACTCCCGCACGCCGTGGTACTTGGCCAGATACGTGTCGATATAGAGTTTGGCCTCCGGCTGGCTGACGCCGATGTCCTGGCTCAGGGAGAAGGCGCTGATACCATAGACGATGCCAAAATTCACCGCCTTGGCCCGGCTTCGCAGCTCATGGGTGACCTGGGAAAGGGGCAGGCCAAAGACCTGGCTGGCCGTGACGGCGTGGATGTCCTCGCCGGACAGGAAAGCCTCACGCATGGTCTCGTCCCCGGAGATATGGGCCAGAAGCCGCAGCTCGATCTGGCTGTAGTCCGCGTCCACCAGCACGTTCCCCGGTCCGGCCACGAACATGCGCCGGATACCGGCGCCCAGCTTCCGCCGCACGGGGATGTTCTGCAGATTGGGGTCCCGGGAGGACAGCCGCCCCGTGTCCGTGGCGGTCATCTGGAAGGTGGTGTGGATGCGCCCATCCGGGCCGATGGCCTTCTGCAGGCCGTCGGTATAGGTGCTCTTGAGCTTGGTGAGCTCCCGGTATTCCAATATCTCGCCCACGATGGGGTGCTTGTCCCGCAGCCGGTCCAGCACGTCCGCGTTGGTGCTCCAGCCCCGGTGGTTCTTCTTCCCCGCGGGCAGGCCCAGCCGGTCGAAGAGCACCTCGCCCAGCTGCTTGGGGGAGTTGATATTGAACTGGCCCCCGGCCTGGGCCCATATGTCCTCCTGCAGGGCGGCGATGCCCTCGGAAAGCTCCTGGCCGAAGTCATAGAGGGCCTTCCGGTCCACCAAAAATCCCGCCCGCTCCATGTCCGCCAGCACGGCGCACAGGGGCAGCTCCACGTCGTAGTAGAGCGCGTGCATGCCCAGCTCGTCCAGTTTTCCCGGCAGGACCTTATAAAGCTCGTATACCGCCTCGGCCCCGTCCAGCTCCCGGCCCAGATACCGGGCGCTCAGCCGGGGCAGGCCAAAGTCCGACGCGGTGGCCTCCAGAAGGTACCCGGCCAGGGCCGTGTCGAAGGCGAAGCCGCCCGTATCCAGCCCCTCGGCCAGCAGCAGGGCCATCAGCTCCTTCACCTGGTGAGAGACCTTTTTCACGTCGGGCGAAAAAAGCGCCCGGAGGAATGCGTTATATTCCTCGCCCCCGTCGGACCAGGTTAGGTCATAGACCGTCTTCCCGTCGCAGACAGAGACGCTGTCCAGGTCCGCCGCCGGTCCCACGGCCACCATATCCGCCGCTTTCACCGCCGCCAGGGCCGCGGTCACGTCCCCCGCTATGTGAGGCAGGGCGGGCGTCTTCTCTGCCGCCGGGGCGTCCTCGCCGGGGACCAGGCCCCAGCGCTCGATGAACCGGCCGAAGCCCAGCCGCTTGCAGAGCTCATAGAGAGGCCCGGTGCTGTGAAGCGCCCATTTGGCGTCCGCCGGGGCGAAGTCGATGGGCGCGTCCCGCCGGATGGTGGCCAGAGTATAGCTGAGCCGCGCGCTTTCCCGTCCCTCGGACAGCTTCGTCCGCTGGCCCGCCTTGATGGAAGCGTCGTCTATGTTTTCATATACCCCGTCCAGGGTGCCGAACCGGTGCAGCAGGTCCAGCGCGGACTTCTCGCCGATGCCGGGCACGCCGGGGATATTGTCGGAGCTGTCGCCCATGAGGGCTTTCAGGTCCACCATGCCCGCGGGCTCCAGACCGTACTCCTCCCGGAACCGGGCGGGGTCATATTCCACCGTCTCGGTCTGGCCCATGCGGGTCTTGATATGGATGACGTGGGTGTCGTCGGTGATGAGCTGGAAGGAGTCTTTGTCCCCCGTGACCAGCCGGCAGGCCCAGCTGTCCTTTTCGCAGGCCGCCGCCATAGTACCCAGCAGGTCGTCCGCCTCCCAGCCCGCCAGCTCGTACCGGCGGATGCCCATATCGTCCAGCAGCTCCTTGAGGATCGGTATCTGCACCTGCAGGTCCTCGGGCATGGGCTTGCGGGTGGCCTTGTAGGCGTCGGACATCTCATGGCGGAAGGTGGGGGCGTGCACATCGAAGGTCACCGCCACGGCGTCGGGATGCTCCTGCTCCAAAAGCCGCTGCAAAATGGCGATGAAGCCGTATACCCCGTTGGTGGGGGTGCCGTCGGGGGCGTTCAGCATGCGGATGCCGAAATAGGCCCGGTTCACGATGGAGTTGCCGTCCAGGATCATGATCTTTTTTGCCGTATCCGCCATGCCGCGCCCTCCTTTCAGTGGGTCGATATGATTGTACCATGTTTCCGCCAAAAAAGAAACACAAAATAAGAACGCCTCCCTCTGACGAGGGAGGCGTGCCTGACGTGCGGCGGGCCCTTTCTGTGCTGGCATAGCGCGGCACAGCCCGACGTGCGGCTGGAACCGGCAATGTCCCGGACGCGGTTGACGAGCGCAGCGAGCCTTAGCGGCAGGGATACTGTCGGGCCAGGCCGCACTACGTCAGCGTTGGAAAAGGCGCTCCCTGCGTCGACAGCATCTCCGGCAAACGTCTTCGCTTCGCTCAGCAATATTTGCTCGGGGACGCTGCCTCCTTGGAGCACCGTCGGCAGGCGTATCTTACCGCCGTTTTACTGGATAGCAGTTACCTTGTAATCCTGGTCCTCCACGGCCTTTTTGAGGGTCTCGTTGGCCACGTCGGCGCTCAGGGTCACCACAGCGGTGCCCGCCTCATGGCTCACCTTGGCCTCCTGCACGCCGGCCACAGCCTCCAGGGCCTTCTTCACCCGGGCCTCGCAGTGGGCGCACATCATGCCCTCGATATTCATGGTCTTTTCCATCGTTTTCGTCTCCTTTTCCACAGTTGATTTTTTATGTCTGATCCGCCTATCATGGCGGGGATCATGCATGTTGAAGAAGTTCAATCTCAGCGCGTTGGTCACCACGCAGAAGCTGGAAAGGCTCATGGCCGCCGCGCCGAACATGGGATTCATCTGCCAGCCCAGGATGGGGATGAAAAGCCCCGTGGCCAGGGGGATGCCCAGGCTGTTGTAGATGAAAGCCCAGAAGAGGTTCTCGTGGATGTTGCGCAGGGTGGCCCGGCTCAGGCGGATGGCCGCCGGCACATCCGCAAGGCTGCTCTTCATCAGCACCACGTCCGCCGCGTCGATGGCCACATCCGTGCCCGCGCCGATGGCGACGCCGGTGTCCGCGCTGGTCAGCGCCGGGGCGTCGTTCACGCCGTCGCCCACCATGATGACCTTGCCCTCATGCTTGAGCCGCCGGATGACGCTCTCCTTCCCGTCGGGCAGCACTCCGGCCACCACCTCGTCCACGCCGGCCTGGGCACCGATGGCCCGGGCGGTGCGCTCGTTGTCGCCGGTGAGCATGACCACCCGCACGCCCATGTTCTGCAGCTCCTTAACGGCTTGCGGGCTGTCGGGCTTGATCACATCCGCCACGGCGATGACGCCGAGAAGCTCCCCGTCCCGGGCAAAATAGAGGGGCGTCTTGCCCGCCGCCGCCAAGGCGTCGGCCCGCGCTCGCATATTCGCGCTCACCGTGACCTTCCCGCCGATGAACGCGCCGCTGCCGCCCAGAAGGGCGCGGCCCTCCACTGTCCCGGCGAGGCCGTTGCCGGGCAGGGCCTGGAAGTCGGTCGTCTCCAGGGGCGCGAGGCCCATGGCCTCTGCCCGCTCGTTCACCGCCTTGGCCAGGGGGTGCTCGCTCTTGCGCTCCAGCGCCCAGGCCAGGCGCATAAGCTCCTCCTCCGTCACGCCCGACCCAGGAAGGACGTCCGTCACCTGCGGCTTGCCCTCGGTGATGGTGCCGGTCTTATCCAGCACCACGATCTCCGTCCGGCCCGTGGCCTCCAACGACGCGGCGGTCTTGAATAGCACGCCATTTTTTGCGCCCACGCCGCTGCCCACCATCACCGCCACGGGGGTGGCCAGGCCCAGCGCGCAGGGGCAGCTGATGACCAGCACGGATATGCCCCGGGCCAGGGCAAAGCCCGGCGCCCGCCCGGCGATGAGCCAGGCCGCCGTGGTCACCAGGGCGATGCCGATGACCGTGGGCACGAAGATGCCTGACACCTTGTCGGCCACCTTGGCGATGGGGGCCTTGGTGGCGGCGGCGTCGCTGACCATGCGGATGATCTGGGACAGCGTCGTGTCCTGCCCCACCCGGGTGGCCCGGCAGCGGAGGAACCCGGATTGGTTCATGGTGCCGGAGGACACGGCCGCGCCGGCCTCTTTGTCCACGGGGATGCTCTCGCCGGTGAGAGTGGACTCATCCACGGCGCTGGAGCCCTCCAGCACCACCCCGTCCACGGGGATGTTCTCTCCCGGCCGCACCACGAACTCGTCCCCGGCGGCCACCTGCTCCACGGGCACCTCCACCTCTTTGCCGCCCCGCAGGACGGTGGCGGTCTTGGGCGCCAGCTTCATGAGCCCCTTGAGGGCGTCGGTGGTCCGGCCCTTGGAGCGGGCCTCCAACGTTTTGCCCACGGTGATGAGGGTGAGGATGGTGGCGGCGCTCTCGAAGTAGAACTCGTCCATATAGCCCATGGCCGCCATGGCCCCGCCGGTCATCATGGCGGAACTGGCCGCGAAGAGGGCCCACAGGCTGTAGGAAAAGGCCGCCGCGGCCCCCAATGCCACCAGGGAGTCCATGTTGGGCGCCCTATGCCACAGGGCCTTGAAGCCGGAGACGAAGAACTTGTTGTTGATGACCATGACCAGCGACGTCAGCACCAGTTCATAGATGCCGATGGACACCATGTTGCCCCGCAGGAACCCCGGCAGGGGCCAGTCCCATAGCATGTGCCCCATGGACACGTACATCAGCGGCAGCAGGATGCACACGCTGATGATGAGCCGGCGCAGGAGTTTCGGCGTCTCGGTATCCTTGAGTTCATCTTCATTGGCCGCCGGGGCGGCCCCGGCCCTGGCCGCGCCCTTCAAAGACGCGCCGTAGCCCGCGTCCACAACGGCGGCGATGACATCGGCCGGCGAGGCCGTGCCCTCCACGCCCATGGAGTTGGTCAGCAGGCTCACCGCGCAGGCGGTGACGCCGGGGACCTTATTCACCGCCTTCTCCACCCGGGCGGAGCAGGCCGCGCAGCTCATGCCGGTCACGTTATATTGTTCCATGGCTCGCGCCTCCCTTACTTGATGAGCTTTTTCAGCACGTCGGCCAGCTCCTCGGCGGCCTCGTCCTTCCCGGCCCGGATGTCCCGGACCACGCAGCCCTTGATATGGCTGGCCAGCAGCTCCCGCTCAAAGGCGCTCACCGCCGCGCTCACCGCCGCCGACTGCACCAGCACGTCGGCGCAGTAGGCGTCCTTCTCGATCATGCCCCGGAGGCCCCGTATCTGGCCCTCGATGCGGTTCAGGCGGTGGATGAGCTTTTTCCGCTCCTCCTCCGTCCGCTCGGTCCTCTTCCCGCCGCAGCAGCATTTCTCCTCCATGGCGCGCCTCCTCGTCCGATATACCCCCTCGGGGTATGTATACTATATACCCGCCCGGGGTATATGTCAAGAGGGTCGTGTGTAGTATGCCCGAAAAAAAAAGGGAGCGGACTTTTGTCCGCTCCGTTGGTGTCTGTTTGCTTTTTAGCCGATATGGGTCTGGCCGTCGCCCCACAGGCCCGCGGCGGCGTTATATTCGCCCCACTGGGTCGTGTAGGTGCAGGCGCCCTGGGAGCCGTACTTCGGGCTGAAATAGCCGGTGCCAACAGTCGTGATATACGTCCACTGCCAGCCGGTGAGCATCTTGCCCATGGTGCCGTTGGTGTTGTCCGTCTGCAGCATGTACCAGGCCTTGCCGCCCTTCAGGTCGTCCAGGTACTGGAACCCGGTGAGCAGCCGGCCGTGATAGTATCATTCTCGTCCTCGCCATATTTTATTGTCCACGTCTGGTCATCCGGGAACGTGACGGTCGCGGGCGTGATCTTTACGGAGACGCCAGTGTTGAGCGTAAAGCTCTTACCATCTGACCCGCCGAGGTCCTTCAGCTCATAGTACTTACTATCCGCGCCCGAAAGCGCCAGGCCCTCCACCGTCACGCTGGTATAGCTGTCGTTCGCATCCGCGCCTCCCAGCGTCGCCTTCGTGGAGGTTATTTTCAGATCATCCAGGTCAGAGTCCGTCTCCACCACGCCGTCTTGGAATCCAAGCTCGTATTTCATAGAGTCAAGCTCAGCGGACTTATCATAAGTCTTGCCGTCCGACGTGAACGTCAGGTCAGTGGCCTTAATGGGTTTTTTGGATACGGTGACGGTCAGCGTACTGCCTTCGCTGTTATCCGCAAGGTTTTTATCGCCGGCGAACGTCGCCTTAAACGTTGTCTCGCCATCTATGGCTTTTTTCAGCTGGGCGTTGGTGAGGGTGAACTCCGCCGTCCAGGACCCGGCTGTGCCTGTAGGCGCTATGGCCTCTCCTGCGGGCTCCTCGTTCTGCATGAGCGTCACTTTGCCTGTGGGGACGTATTCCCCGGTAACGCCGCTGGCCTTCACCGTCGCGGTGAGTGTCACTGTGTCGCCATAGGTCACGTCCCCGGAAGGCACAGTGCGGGCGAGCTCCACCGTGGTCCCCGCCTTGGCGATCGTGACCTGAACGGGGTTGTCGGGTTCACCCGGATCATAGTCGGTGTGGGCGGCGTCGCCTACCACCTTCCACCAGACATAATAGGTCCCGGCATTGGTCTTTTGAGGCAAAACCGGAGAATAGCCGTCCCCCGGCTTTGACTTTTCCTCCGTCACCGCGTACTGCATCGTGCCGCCGGTGGCCGAGCCGCCCGTCACGAGGTTTTGGGCTTCGCCGGTATATGTGGGATTTGCAGCCGTCGGGGCAGACCCGCTGGCAGGCACCTTCGCTTTCACCGTGACGTTAGTAAGCGACGAAAGGTCCGCGGCCTTATTACTAGAACCATCGCCCTCGAAGAAGGCATAGCCATCCTTCAGCAGTGTTTTCGCTTCGCCGGAATACGTTATCTTATCATAGTGGCCGCCGGAGAGCTGCACCGTGGGGCTGCCGCTGACGTTCAGCTCGCCGAAACTGCCGGCGGAAATGTCCACCGTGCCGCCGGTGACAGAAATGGCTTTCCCGTTATTACTTGTTCCTGCTGTTCCGACCTTAACTCCCGCGTTATCGATCGTCAGTTTGCCGCTTCCGCTGACAACAATGGCAGCGTCAGACCCGACGGAGTAGACCGTGACGCCCGACAGGGTGAGAGAGCCCTGCTTGACTTCAAATACGGTCTTGCTTCCCTCTATGCTGTGGCTGCCACCATTGACGGTAATGTCTTTTTCGGTATCCAGCGATAGCGTATACTCCCCCACCGTGGCGTTCGCACTCATATCGATGGTGTCGCCGCCGCTCGTCGCCGTTTCCCAGGCGGCTTTAAAGTCCTCCGCTCCGCCGCCGTCAAAGTTCGCCGCGGGCATGGGGATATCCGCCTCCATGGGCGCCGCCGCGATGGGGGCGGGCACATCCACAGGGGCATCCGCCGGCTCCACTTCCGCCTCCGCCTCCGCGGGCACGGGGTCCGCCGGGGCAGCCGCGCCCATATCCTCCGGCGCCGCGGGCTCCTCCGCCAGGAACAGGTCGCCCTCCGCCAGCGCGGGGGCCGCCAGGCCCAGAGCCATCACGAATACCAGAAGCAAGCTCAAAGCACGTTTTTTCATACACGTTCCTCCTGTCATAAAACGGCCGGATTTATGGATACAAATAAAATAATATGCGATTTTCATTATATCACCCCCCCCCCGCCGATTTCAAGGCTTTTTCAGGCTCTATATCTACCCTTTCATGACAAATGCGCATAAAAAAGGGCCCCGCTTTATGTAAAGCGGGGCTTGGGGTCGGTATTTTCGTCAGCCCACTACCCGGGGCAGGGGCTTCTCGTCCCGGACGTACATGGCGTCCAGGTCCACGTCCACGCCGATGCCCGGCACGGTAGCGGTATAGGAATACTGCCAGTAGTCGTGGTCGTAGTAGAAGATGGGCTTGGTGCCCGGGTCGCCCATCCAGAAGGTCAGGTCCTTCAGCTCGTTGAGCAGGTAGGTATAGTAGGCCATGTTGAGGTAGGTGTATATCCCCGGCTCATAGCCGGCGGCCTCGATGAGCTCGGTGAACTCCAGGGCGCAAGCCGTGACGGTCTCGCCGGGCACGTCCGCGCTGCGGGAGCCCTCATAGGGCAGGGGCTCCCAGTCGAAGAACACCGGCAGCGTCACGTCGTATCCCTCGATCATGTCCAGGGTATAGAGGGCCTCTTCGGCGGCCTCCACGATGTTCAGGGCCTGGGAGAAGAAGTATACGCCCACGTCCAGGCCCGCGTCCAGGGCCTCCTGGATATTGTCACGGAAGCGGTTGTCCTCGTGCAGCTCCCCCTCGGCGTAGGACCGGTAGCCGCAGCGGATCATGGCAAACTCGATGCCGTAGTCCGCCACCGCCTGCCAGTCGATGTCCTCCTGGTGGTCGGACACGTCGATGCCCCGGCGCATGGTGAGGCCGTCCCCGCTGTAGTAGGGGATCTGATCTTCCACGGTGAAATCCGTGGGCTCCCGGCCGAACACGGGCATATCCTCCGCCTCCGGCACCCACATGAGCCCGCCGGTGCCGTCCAGCACCTGTATCTCCCCCTCGTGGGGGTCCACCGTGGGGGTGGGCACGGGCGTAGGGGTGGGCTTCGGCTCCCACCAGGGCCCCGTGGCGTGGTAGACCAGCAGGCCGATCAGCACCAGCAGGAGCACGATTATGGCGATTATCAGCGGAATCAGTCGTTTCATAGTACCTCTACCATACCACAAACGGGGCCATATTGCAATCAAAGGGAAAATCCTTGATTTTCCAGCCGGTTCAAGGTATGATGGATAGGAAAGATACAGGACGCAGTGACGAGAGAGGAATGGACAGACATGGCATTGCTGGAATTTGAGGAATATAAAGGTAAGCTGAACGGCTGTAAGCCGGAGCTGGAGCATTTGGCCGAGGCCATGCACCTGGCCGACGCCCGGGTGGAGATCGAGAAGCTCCACGCCGAGGCGGAGGAGCCGGATTACTGGTCCGACCTGGAGCGGAGCCAGAAGGCCCAGCAGCGGCTCAAGAGCCTGCAGAACAAGTGCGACACCTACCAGAAACTGTCGGCCTCCTGGGACGACATGATGACCATATGCGAGATGGCCCTGGAGGAGAACGACGAGAGCATGCTCCCGGAGCTGAAGGAGAGCTACGATAAGTTCGCCGCGGACCTGGAGCAGACCCGCCTTTCCACCCTGCTCACCGGGGAGTACGACGCCAACAACGCCATCGTCACCTTCCACGCCGGCGCCGGCGGCACCGAGGCCCAGGACTGGGCCCAGATGCTCTACCGGATGTACACCATGTGGACAGACCGGCACGGGTACAAGTACACCCTCATGGACTGGCAGGACGGGGATCAAGCGGGCATCAAGTCCGCCACCATCAAGATCGAGGGCGACAACGCCTACGGCTTTTTGAAGAGCGAGCATGGGGTGCACCGGCTGGTGCGCATCAGTCCCTTCGACGCCTCCGGCCGCCGCCAGACCAGCTTCGCCGCCGTGGAGGTCATGCCGGAGATCGGCGACGCCGGGGAGATCGAGCTGCGGGACGAGGACATCAAAATGGACGTGTACCGCTCCTCCGGCGCCGGCGGCCAGAAGGTCAACAAGACCAGCTCCGCCGTCCGCCTCACCCACATCCCCACGGGCATCGTGGTCTCCAGCCAGGTGGAGCGCAGCCACTTCCAGAATCTCGAAAACTGCAAGGAGATGCTGCGGGCCAAGCTGGCCGAGATCAAGGAGCGGGAGCACCTGGAGAAGATCGAGGACATCAAGGGCGTGCAGATGAAGATCGAGTGGGGCAGCCAGATACGCTCCTACGTGTTCATGCCCTACACCCTGGCCAAGGACACCCGCACTGGCTATGAGAACAGCAACATCCAGGCCGTCATGGACGGCGACATCGACGGATTCATCAACGCCTTCCTCGCCATGAAGGCAGGCTGAAAGGCTTGATTTTCCTCCCGCCTGCCTGTATAATAGCGGCAAAGCCGCTACTATACCACATGATACCGGTCGCGCTCCCGGCTGACGCCGGAACCGCACGACATGGTATAATAGGTGGGCCGTGCCGGTGTGATGGAATTGGCAGACGTACCGGACTCAAAATCCGGTGCGTCATCCACTGTCGGCAGGCGAAAAAACCTTGAAATCACGGGGTTTTTGACAACTCGATATTTGTAAATTTCCTCATGGACCTCCACGATGGACCTCCGATTTCCAGAACACGTCATCCGAAGCAGGTCTTTGAAGATAACACGCCGGTGTGATGGAATTGGCAGACGTACCGGACTCAAAATCCGGCGGTGGCGACACCGTGCGGGTTCGACCCCCG
>CANRMG010000007.1 GCA_947631675.1 uncultured Oscillospiraceae bacterium | reverse complement strand
GCTTTTCCGCGTCCCGGGTGTAGTCGCTTATGAGGGGAAGCCAGGAAAGGGGCATGGCCACCGCCAGCTCCACCGCCGCGCCGAAGGTCATGGCCTCCGGGTCGATGGTACCGGCGGCGCCGTCCCGGAAGATGATGAAGCTGAGGATGATCGTCATCACGAACAGCGCGCCCATAGCCACGGTGTTCAGTTTGCCCAGGTTCTGGATGCCCACCAGCACCCACACCACGATGAGCGCGCCGATCACCAGGCACCACACATAGCGGCCGGCCCCCAGGATGCCGTTGGCGGCCAGGGCCCCGTCGTAGATCATGATGCCGGTCCAGCCCACCAGCTGCAGGATGTTCAGAAGGGAGAACAGCAGGCTCCCCTTCTGGCCGAAACTCATCTTCACGGTCTCCATGGCGCTTTTCCGGGTCCGGCCGCCGATGAGGCCGGCGAGAAACAGCAGCCCGCAGCCGATGATGTGGCCCACGATGATGGCCAGAAAACCATTGGGAAAGCCCAGGGGCGCGAAGTAGGTGCCCGTCAGGATCTCGGCGATGGATACGGCCGCGCCGAACCAGATGAGGCCGTTTTCAAATAGAGAGGTGCGTTTTTCCTTCATGTCAGCGCGCCTCCTTTGCGTACTCGCCCGTCAGGCAGAAGGCGTGGTCCATGGGCCCCCGACCCTTTCCCAGGTCCAGCATGGCGGCCAGGGCCCCGGAGATGTACTCCTTGGCCCGGCGCACGGAGTCGGTCAGGGAGAAGCCCTTGGCTAGGTTCGCCGCGATGGCGGAAGACAGGGTGCAGCCGGTGCCGTGGGTGTTGGGGTTGTCGATGCGCCTGCCCCTGAACCACACCGGGCCCTCCGGCCCGTAGAGCAGGTCGTTGGCGTCGCTGACGCTGTGGCCGCCCTTCACCAGCGCGGCGCAGCCGTAGGACTCGTAAAGGGCCTTAGCGGCTGTCTCCATGTCCCGCTCGGTGGCGATGGACATGCCGGAGAGGACCTCCGCCTCCGGGACGTTGGGCGTGATCACCAGCGCCAGGGGCAGCAGCTTTTTCTTCAGGGTGGATACCGCCTCGGTCTCCAGGAGGGCCGAGCCGCTGGTGGATACCATCACCGGGTCCACCACGATGTTTTTCGCCCCGTAGCGGGCCAGCCGCTCCGCGATGGTCTCGATGAGACCGGATGAGGATACCATGCCGATCTTCACCGCGTCCGGGCGGATGTCGTCGAAGATCATGTCCAGCTGCTGGGCCAGGAACGCCGGGGTGGTCTCGAAGATGCCTGTCACGCCGGTGGTATTCTGGGCGGTGAGGGCCGTGATGGCGCTCATGGCAAATACCCCGTTCATGGTCATGGTCTTCAGATCGGCCTGTATCCCGGCGCCTCCGCTGCAGTCGCTGCCTGCAATGGTCAATGCTGTGTGCTTTTGCATAATGCGTCACTCCTTTTCTTTCCAGCATCGTTTTCTATAGCGGCATAAGGTGGTGCCCCCAATGTGCCGCTCGAAGCTCCGGGCGCGGGCCCGGAGGAGCTTCCAAAGTATTCAGTTGTTGCCTGTCATCTCCTGAGCCAGGGCGGCCAGCTCCGCCGCCGCCGCGCCCGGGTCCGGCGCGCCGAAGAGGGCGGATACCACCGCCACGCCGTCTATGCCGCTGCCGGCCAGGTCCAGGATGTTCTCTTTGGATATGCCGCCGATGGCCACAGTGGGCACGTCCACCGCCTGGCAGATGGCCTGCAGGGTCTCCCGGCTCATCAGGTCCACGTCCAGCTTGGTGGAGGTGGAGAACACGGAGCCCAGTCCCAGGTAGTCCGCGCCGTTTTTCACCGCGTCCAGGGCTTCCTCCACCGTATGGGCGGACACGCCCACCAGCATATTCGGCCCCACCCGGCGGCGCACGTCCCCGGCGGCCATGTCCTCCTGGCCCACGTGGACCCCATCTGCGCCGCAGGCGACGGCTATATCCACGTTGTCGTTGACGATGAAGGGCACATGATAGCGGCGGCACAGGGCCGCCATCTCTTTGGCCTCCGCCAGAAAGGACGCCTCGTCCAGATCTTTCTCCCGGAGCTGGACGCAGGTGGCGCCGTTTTTCAGCACCGCCTCCACCTGTTCCATCAGGGTCATCTCGCCCACCCAGGCCCGGTTCGTCACCGCGTAGAGCAGCGTGGTCCTCTTATCGCACTTCATAGCTTGCTCCCTCCTCCAGCGCCTGGGGCGTGAGGTTGTATACGGCGTCGATGATGTAGCCGCGGTAGGAGGCGCTGCCGTCTGCGGGGCCCATGCGGTCGTAGGCGATCTGGCCGCACAGGCCCATGGCAGCCACGGCTGCGGCCGCGGCGGTCAGGGTATCGTCCAGGTTCGCGGTCACATAGGCCGCCGTCATGGCGGAGAGCTGACAGCCCGTGCCGGTGACGCGGCTCATGGCCGGGTGGCCGTTGCGGATGCAGAAGGCCGTTTTGCCGTCCGTCACGATGTCGATGGCACCGGTGACGGCGGCGACGGCGCCGGTCCGGGCGGCGAAGGCCTTTACGAAGGCCACGGCCTGGTCCAGATTCTCCTCTGTCACCCGGTCCGACACGTCCGCGTCCACGCCACGGGCGCCGCCGTGGCCGGAGGCCAGGGCCCTGATCTCGGAGACGTTGCCCCGGACCACGGCGAACTTTACCTCCTCCAGGAGCTTCAGGGCGGTGTTGGTGCGCAGGGTGGAGGCCCCGGCCCCCACCGGGTCCAGGACCACAGGGTGGCCCAGGGCGTTGGCCCGCCGGCCTGCCGCCAGCATGGCGGGGATGGTCCGCTGGTTCAGCGTGCCGATGTTGATGTTCAGCCCGCCGCAGAGAGAGGTGATCTCCTCCACCTCGCCCGCGTCGTCAGACATGATGGGGCTGCCGCCGCAGGCCAGGAGGATATTGGCGCAGTCGTTCACCGTCACGTAGTTGGTGATGTTGTGGATGAGAGGCACGCGGGTGCGCACGTTCTCCAGCATCTGTCCGAACATGGCGTCTCCTTTCGCGGCTCAGGCGCCCATCTGGGCCTGCATCTTCGCCAGGACCTTCGTCCGGTCCAGGGAGTAGATCAGGATGCCGGACAGGATGGAGCCCGCGGCAGTGGAGATGAGGAAGGGGATGATATAGGCGTAAAAGGCGATGTCCGCGGCGCTCTGGCCCATGAACAAAATAGCCACGGGATAGGCGCACAGCCCGCCCAGGATGGCGGTGCCGAACACCTCCGCCAGCAGGGTGGGCAGAAGGGCCTTCGCCTTCCAGTACACCACGCCGCAGAGGAGCGCGCCGAACATGCTGCCCGGGAAGGCCATGAGGCTCCCAAGGCCCAGAAGGTTTCGGATGAGGCTGGCCGCGAAGGCCACGCCCACGCCGTACCAGGGCCCCAGCAGCACGGCGCAGATGATGTTCACCATGTGCTGGACCGGCGCGCACTTGCTGCCGAACACGGGGAAGGAGAACATGCTTCCCACCACCGCCACCGCGCACAGCAGCGCCGCCAGCGTGAGCTTATGGGTATTCGTCTTTTTCATTTGTCTTACCTCCATTGGCCGGAAAAATAAAAAACCGGAGACGCCTGACGCGGCGTCTCCGAAAAAACGATCATGTCTTCCCTACGACGGCATTATCCGTATCAGGTGTAAGGGTCGAAGGTCGTTACCTTCCTCTCAGCCTGTAACACAAGCTCCCCGATTTCCAGTGCATTATATACCAGCCCGGCGGAAACTTCAAGACCCTAAAACAAAAAAGTGCGCCCGGCTCCGGGCGCGCTTTTTTATTGATCTATAATCGGAGAGCGCTCTGGGCTCATTTGCCCACGCAGAAGCGGGAGAAGATGCCGTTGGTCACGTCCTCCCGGACCGTGCGGCCGGACAGCTCCCCCAGGGCGGAGAGAGCCCCCTCCACCTCCGTGAGCACCGCGTCGGGGGCGAAGCCCTGGGCCATGGCCTTCGTGGCGGCCCGTACATAGTCCAGCGCCCGGCCCACCGCGTCCGCCTGGCGGGGGTTGGTGAGCATCTCCCCGGCGGGGACGGGCTCGCTGTCCGCAAACAGCGCGGTCACCGCCGCCTCCAGTTTGTCCAGCCCGTTGCCGGTGAGGGCGCTGAGGGCGATGACGTCCGGCATGTCCCAGGCGGCGGGAAGATCGGATTTGTTCTTGATAAGGATATATTTTGGCGCGGCCTTGGCCGCGGCCAGCACTGCCTCGTCCTCTGCCGTCAGAGGCGCGGAGCCGTCCAGCACCGCCAGCACCAGCCCGGCACCCTCCGCGGCGGCATGGGCCCGGCGCACACCCTCTTTCTCCACCGGGTCGGCGGTGTCCCGCAGGCCCGCGGTGTCCCGTAGGCGCAGGAGGGTGCCGCCCAGCAGGGCCTTCTCCTCGATGGTGTCCCGGGTGGTGCCGGGGATGTCGGTGACGATGGCCCGGTCGTAGCCCAGAATGGCGTTCAGAAGGGAGCTCTTGCCCGCATTGGGCCGGCCCAGAATGGCGCAGGGCACGCCGTTTTTCAGTACATTGCCCCGGGAGAAGGTGGCCAGCAGCCGGGAAAGACCCGCCTCCGCGCCGGAGAGAGTCTCCGCATACTGGGCCATGGCGAAGGGCTCGATGTCCTCGTCCGGGTAGTCGATGACCGCGTGGTAGTGGGAGCATATGGCCGTGAGGCTTTCGTAGACGGCGTCGGTCCTTTTGCGGATGGCTCCGTCCAGCTGGGCGGCGGCCAGCTCCGCGATCTGTGGCGTCTCGGCGTCGATGAGGTCGATGACCGCCTCCGCCTGGGTAAGGTCCATGCGGCCGTTCAGGAAGGCCCGGCGGGTGAACTCTCCGGCCTTGGCCTGCCGGGCCCCGGCGGCGAAGAGGCTGTCCAATGCCGCCCTGAGCACCACGGGGGAGCCGTGGCACTGCAGCTCCGCCGTGTCCTCGCCGGTGTAGCTGCCCGGCCCCCGGGACACGGTGGCGAGGCATATGTCCAGCACGGCTCCGTCCGCCGCCAGAAGCTTTCCCAATATGAGCCGCCGGTCGGCCCGGCCGCTCATGGGTCCGCCATGGAGGGGCATGAACACCTTATCCAGCACGGAAAGAGTATCCGGTCCGCTGACGCGCACGATGCCGATGGCGGCCAGGACCTGGCCAGTGGATATGGCGGCGATGGTGTCAAAGACGCCGCCCTCCCGGGCGGCGTTGGTGTGTTTGGCGTCCGTATCGATCATTTCTTCTCTCCGTCGTCCAGCTGGGCCAGGTGGTAGGTGAGCACCAAAAGGCTGTCGGAGAAGTGGATGCTCTCTACCAAGGGTCCGTCCTCGCCCACCTCCAGCTCGGTGTTGGTGAAGTTCCAGATGGCGCGGATGCCCGCCGCCACCAGGGTGTCGGTCAGCTCCTGGGCCACGTGGCGGGGCACGGTGAGGATGGCGATGTCCACCTTGTGCTCCTTCACGAAGGCGCCCAGGTCCTTCACGTCATAGATGGGGAAGCCGTCGATGTCCGTGCCGATGACGGCCGGGTCCACGTCGAAGGCCCCCAGGAAGGAATAACCCTCGATGATGAAGTCGAAGTTCTGCACCAGCGCGGTGCCCAGGTTGCCCGCGCCCACCAATATGGCGGAATAGCCCCGATAGGTCCCCAGGATCTGGCCTATCTCCTTGCGCAGTGAGTCGATGTTGTAGCCGTAGCCCTGCTGCCCGAACTCGCCAAAGCAGGAGAAATCCTGCCGTATCTGGGAGGGCGTCAGCCCCATCTGGCGGCCCAGCTTGTCCGAGGAGATGCGCTCCTCGCCCTTGCTGGCCAGGTCGTCCAGCTTCCGCAGATACCTAGGCAGCCGGCGGATCACATTGTTGGAAACGTTGGTCCTTTTCACGTCCAGCCTCCTTGTACAGTCACAGCCATAAACGTATAATAGTACAAAATGGAATCCTACTATACCGAATTTACCACATTTCTGGGAAAGTTGCAAATGTTATTGTAAGCTCACGCGAAAATATGCTATAATGCCTATATTAAGACCGGATGGGGTAAGCATAATAGACAAAACCCCCACGGCGGAAACGGAAGTATCCATGGCGGAAAGACGGCTCTCCCACGCGTATATGCTGACCGGCCCTGGGGGACCGGCCCGGGACGAGGCGGCCCGGCGGGTCGCGGCGGCGCTGCTGTGCTCCGGCGCGGAGCCGCCCTGCGGCGTATGCCGGGACTGCCGGAAGGCCCTTTCCGGCATCCACCCGGACGTGGCCGTGGTGACCCGGGAGCAGGGGGAAAAGGGCCCCAAGCAGGATATTACGGTGGGCCAGATCCGGGCCATGACGGCGGACGCCGCCCTGGCGCCCAACGAGGCGGCCCGGAAGGTGTATATCATCGACCAGGCGGACCGGATGAACCAGCAGGCCCAGAACGCCCTTCTGAAGGCCCTGGAGGACCCTCCCGGCCACGCCTGCTTCATCCTCTGCGCCGCCGGCGCGGACGCGCTTTTGCCCACGGTCCGGTCCCGGTGCGTCCGGGCGGAGGACCCGGGCTGCCGCACGGAGCGGGAGGAGGGCCTCTCCGAGATGGCCTGCGCCTATCTGGCCGCGGCGGCCAGCGGGGACATGGCCCAGGTGGCCCTGGCCTGCATGAGCCGGGCCCGGCTCAGCCGGGAGGACACGGAGGCCTTCGCCGATCAGGTGAAGGATGCCATATGGCATATCATGGCCGGCCGGGCGGATGATATGGGCATGGACCGGGCGCGGCTGGAGCGCCTGGACGGGCTGATGGACAAGACGAAGGACTACCTGCGGCACAACGTGCAGCCGAAGCAGATATTCGGCCTGCTGGCCGTGGAGACATTGAGGTAATCGAGATATGACAGAAGTTGTGAGCGTGAAATTCAGGAACCGGGGCAAGAGCTATTTCTTCGACCCGGCGGGTCTGGCGATGAAGGTGGGCGACAAGGTGGTCGTGGAGACCAGCAAGGGTCTGGAGATCGGCTCGGTGGTCCAGCCTGTCCGCCAGGTGGAGGATGACCAGGTGGTCTCGCCCCTGCGCCCGGTGGCCCGGCTGGCCACGGAGGACGACCTGCGCATCGAGGCACTGTGCCAGGAGCGGGAGCGGGAGGCATACGTCATTGGCAAGCAGAAGATCGAGGCCCACGGCCTGGATATGAAGTTGGTGGACGTGGAGTGCTCCTTCGAGGGCAATAAGATCATATTCTTCTTCTCCAGCGACGGCCGGGTGGATTTCCGGGAGCTGGTGAAGGACCTGGCGGGGGTGTTCCGCACCCGCATAGAGCTCCGGCAGATCGGCGTCCGGGACGAGGCCCGGATGCTGGGGGGCCTGGGCATCTGCGGCCAGCCCTTCTGCTGCGGGTCATTTTTGGACGAGTTCAAGCCCGTATCCACCAAGATGGCGAAGGTGCAGAACCTGAGCCTGAACCCGGCGAAAATATCCGGCTGCTGCGGCCGGCTCATGTGCTGCCTGCGCTATGAGCAGCCGGCCTATGAGGAATTGGTGAAGAACGTGCCCAAGACGGGCGCCTTCGTGGAGACGCCGGATGGCTACGGCAACGTGAACCAGGTGAACATCCTGCGCCAGACGGTGCGGGTGAAGCTGGACGGGGAGGGGGACGACGCCTTCCGCCAGTATGACGCCGAGGATGTGGCCGTGGTGCCCGGCGGCCGGCCCCGGGATGGCAGCCAGCCGCCCCATGTGCTGGTGGTGAAGCCCAAGAAGGCTGAGCCCGTGGAGCCGGAGGCCGACCCCTGGGACATCCCGGAGCTGCTCATCACCACCCCAGGCGAGGAGGCGGCCCGGCCCCCGCTGCGCGCGGAGCACCATGACCGGCCCCGGCGCATCCGCCGGGAGGATAAGCCCGCCGCCGAGGCGCAGGCCCCGGAAAAGCTTCGCCAGAACCGCTCCCGCCACCGCCGTGGCGGCGACCGGTCCAAGGAGAAGTCCGCCGCGGAGATCAGGGCCCAGGAGAAGCAGCCCCATCCCGTTGCCAAGAACCAGCCCAACAAGGGCCAGCCGCCCCAGGAGCGGCAGGCCCAGAAGGCCCGCAAGGGCCATTACGGCCACCGCCGGCCCTATAACCGCAAGCCCAAGGGCGAGGGCGGTCAGGCCAAGGAGAACTGAGGACCAGCGGCAGGTCCGCACAGGAGAATGAACGGCCAGGGGGCTTCGCTCCCTGGCCGCAGTGTTTGGTCTGCCCAAAAGGTCGAACATTATTTGGAAGAGAGCAAAATTATCTAATAATTCCGCAAAAAAAGTCAAAGAAAATCCATTTAAAAATCAGCATAATAAACATATCGTGTAACAGTAGTTTCGCAGGAGTACACGGAAAATTTTGAAAAGAAAGGAATAATGTTATGAAAAAGAGTCTTGCATTTATCCTTGCGCTGGTCATGGTCCTGACCATCGCCCCCGGTGCCCTGGCTGCCGGCGAGGCCGACGGATGGGTCCCGGAAAAGAACATTTCCGTTATCGTACCCTATAATGCAGGCGATGGCATCGACGTCCTGACCCGCGCTCTGGTGGACCAGCTGGATATGCCTGTGAACGTAGTTGTCGAGAACATCGGCGGCGGCGGCGGGTCCATCGGTTCGGAAGACGCGTTCAACCGGGACGCGGACGGCTACACCATCCTGTGCCTGGCGAACAGCCCCGCGATCTCCCAGACCATTCTGAACAACACGATCACCTATGACACCACTGACTGGACTGTCATTGCCGAGATGAGCGCCCGCTGTGGCATCGCCATGTGCAGCCAGCCCTCTCTGGGACTGGAGGACAGCCAGGCTCTGAAGGAGTTCCTGGAGAGCGGAGAGTCCTTCACCTTCGGCGTGCCCCAGATGACTGGCGGCGTTTATGTCGCGGCCGTCTCTGCCTTCAAGGAAATGGGCATTCTGGACAACTGCACCTTCGTCAGCTATGACGGTATCCCCGCGCTGTATCAGGCCTATCTGGCGGGTGAGGTCGATTTTGCCGCCTTCGACGACAACCTGGCCCTTGGCTATGAGAAGGACAACCCCGATGTGGTGACCAACGTTATCCTGGGCGCGGACAAGAGCGTGTTCTATCCCGACCTGGACTGCATCGCCGATTGGGGCTATGAGGGACTGGACGGCAACGTTATCGTTAAGTATCTGGCCGTCCGCTCTGACACTCCTGCTGAGATCATTGACTATCTGCGCGAGAAGTTCAATGATGCCATCATGACCGATGCCTATCAGCAGTGGGTCGTTGAAAACGACTTCGGTGACTATCCCGTTCCCTTCACCCCGGAGGAGACCGAGACGACTGTCGCCCAGATAAAGGACCTCTACTACACGGTATTCGAAGAGGCTGGCCTGATCGAAAAGTAAGGCCTTTGATGTCCATCCGGCTTTAAGTTAATTTGTTGGAGGCGGTAGCGTGACCAATACGATACCGCCTCTTTTTGAACTTGCAGATAAGGAGTTTTGCATGGAAACCAGGAAAGCGCTTATTCGGGATATCATCCTGTACGCTGTCTTTCTCGTTGCGGCAGTGCTGTTTCACATCTTTGTGATCCCGAGTCAAACTGTTATCAGTATCGCGGCGAAAGCGGACTCCTTTTCGCCGGATACGTTCCCAAAGCTGGTGACGAAGGTCATTGCGCTGTTCAGCGCGGTCGGCCTGCTCTACTCTGTGGTCCGGTACAGGAACTACAGCAAAAAGACCGGTGGGAGCCGGGGAGAGACGGAGGAAAGGAAAAAGGGCTGGTCCATCCCGTTCATCGTGGTAGCGTTGATCCTGGCATACATCCTCTGCTTTGACCGGATCGGCTTCATTCCCGCCACGCTGGTGTTCCCTCCGCTGATCCTGTTTGTCATCGGCGGGCGCAATTGGAAGTATTATCTGATCTACTATATTTTTGCGGCTGTCATGTACATGCTGTTCAAGTATGTCATGCTGGTCCCGATCCGCTGAGAGGGGAGGGTGTAACACATGCTGGAGATCCTGCAGCAAATTTTTACCCTGGACCATATCCTGATGATGAATGCGGGCATTGCAGCCGGTATTATGATCGGCGCCATGCCCGGCCTGAATATAACATTTGCCGTGACCATCCTGCTGACCATGACCTACACCATGGATGCCACAACGGCCATGTATCTGCTGCTGGGCGCATATTGCGGCGGTATGTACGGCGGATCCATCACGGCCATCCTGATCAACACGCCCGGCACGGTGAATGCCGTCTGTACGGCCTTTGACGGTTATCCTCTCGCCCAAAAGGGACGGGCGGCCGACGCCATGAAGTGCGCCCTCTGGGGCTCCACTTTCGGCGGTATTTTCAGCGCCATCATTCTGCTGGTACTGGCGCCCAAGCTGGCAAAGCTCCTGCTGCGTATCGGCTCGCCGGAGTATTTTGCGCTGTGTGTATTTGGTGTTCTGGCCGCGGTGAGCGTGGAGTGCCGCTCCGTGAACGGCGTCATTAAGGGCATCATGTCCGCGGCGCTGGGGCTGTTGTTTTCCTGCGTGGGCGCCGACCCGGTGTTTGGCACGAACCGCTTCGTGTTTGGCAGCACCAATATGCTGGCCGGCATCAAGATCGTGAGCGCCATGCTGGGCGCCTATGCCGTCTGCCAGGTGATGATAAACTGCAGGGAGGTCTTTATCCACGGCGATGAAAAGCTGAGGGTCCCGAACTACAAGAAGGGGACCTTCGGCATCGGGGATTTCTGCAAGCATTGGGTCACGATCCTGAAATCCGCGCTCATCGGCACTTTTATCGGCGCAGTCCCCGGCTGCGGCGGTGAGACGTCTGCCATGCTGGCTTACAATGAACAGAAGAGGGTCTCCAAACATCCCGAAGAGATGGGGAAGGGCGCCATTGAGGGCCTGATCGCCGCGGAGACCGCCAACAACGCCACGACCGGCGGCGCGATGATCCCCATGCTGACCCTGTCCGTGCCCGGCGACGGCGTGATGGCGATCCTGCTGAGCGCTCTGATGATGCAGGGGATCTCTCCCGGTGTCAGTCTGTTTTCCGCGGGAAATTTCTGGGTCTATGCCATTATGGGCGGCCTGCTGGTCATCAATGTGTTCATGCTGCTGCAGGGCAGCGTGTTCACGAGGCTGTTTGCCCAGGTGTCACGTATCCCCCAGTCGCTCATGATGCCCTGCATCGTACTGATGTGCGTGATGGGCTCCTATGCCATCAACAACAATATTTTCGAGTGCATGGTCATGGTGAGCTTCGGCCTGGTGGGATTCTTTATGAAGAGCTTCGATTTCCCGGTGGCCCCCATGTGCATCTCTCTGGTCCTTGGCAACCTGTGTGAGGCGAACCTGCGCCGTTCCCTGATCCTGTCCAAGGGAAGCTGGAGCGTATTCGTCACCCGTCCCCTGTGCTGCACCATCCTGATCCTGGCCCTGGTCGTGGTGTTGTTCCCCCTGGTCAACAAATACCGCGCGGACAAAAAGGCTGCGAAAAAGGATTCCGCGTGAGCATGTCTGCTGGTAAAATGGAGGAGATTTTTCTATGATCCTTTCTACTGAGAACGGCGCTCTGCGAGAGCGCATCGGGGAGAGAAAAGCCATCGAGATGTATGCCCGCGTCGGCTTCGATGCCATCGACTACGGATTCACTCCCTGGCTGGAGCGGGGCGAGATGCCCTGGAACCGCAGTGACTATGCTGACTATGCCAAGGAGGTCAACAAGATCGCGGAGGACAACGGGATCTACTTCAACCAGGCGCACGGCCCGCTGGTCTATGATCTGAGCAAGCTGCCCGATTATGACGCGGAGATCCTGCCTCTGAATATTCGCTGCATGGAAAGCTGCGCCCTGCTGCATATCCCCCATATGGTGGTGCATCCCCTGCACTTCCTGCCCTATCCCGAAAAGAGGCAGGAGACCTGGGAGATGAATCTGGAGTTCTATCACAAACTGCTGCCCTACGCGAAGCAGTTCGGCGTGAAGATCGCGCTTGAGAATATGTTCAGCAAGGACGCCCGACGCGGTGTCCTGAGAGGGGATTTTCTGGGATGCGCGGATGAGTTCAGCGCCTTTGTGGACGAACTGCAGGATCCTATGTTCTGCTGCGTGGTCGATACCGGCCACTGCACCTTTACGGATGAGACCCCCGGCCAGATGATCCGCAAAATGGGACAGCGGGTCACCGGCCTGCATATCAACGACAATCTGTACCGCACGGATGATCACCTCGTGCCCGGCGCCGGCAAGATCGACTGGCATGACACTGTGAAAGCGCTGGCAGAGGCCCGGTATACCGGCGATATGACCCTGGAAGTCCTGTGGCCTTATGATGCGTTTGACGATTCCTTTTTAGAGACTGCGACCAGGTACATGCACGATGTGGGCCAGTATCTGATCCGGAAATTTGAGGAATATTCGAAAGAGGTCCGGTGACCTGTGCTATATTTGGATGGTAGGTGACATATATGAAGATCATTGCCGATACCCATACCCATACGATCTACAGCGGCGATGGATTCAGCACGGTCCTTGAAAATCTTAGGGCCGCGAAGGAAAAGGGACTGACCCATCTGTGCATGACGGATCATGCCCATTCCGTCCCCCGGGCAGCCGCGCCCGCATACTTCACAAAGCTCTTTCTCGTCCCCCGCGATTTTGAGGGCGTGACGGTCCTGCGGGGCGTGGAAGCCAATATCATAGGATATGACGGCACTCTCGATATGCCGGAGTCCATCCTAGAGGGGCTGGATTGGGTGATCGCGTCCCTGCATACGGAGGTCATCCAGCCCGCTACGAAAGCAGAACATACCAGATGCTGGGCAGCGGTCGCGGAGAACCCGCTGGTAGATGTGATCGGCCACTGCGGCGATCCACGGTACAGCTTTGAGATCGATCCGATCGTCAGGCTCTTCGGGGAGAACGGGAAGGTCGTGGAGATCAACAACCACTCCTTCCACTCCAGAAAGGGAGCCCCTGCGGTCTGCCGGGAGGTGGCGCTGGCCTGCATGAAGTACGGCGTTCCCGTAGTCGTCAGCTCCGATGCGCACTTTGCCGGATGTGTGGGAGACTTTGACGAGGCGGTCAGGATGCTGGAGGAGATCCGGTTCCCGGAAGAGCTTGTCCTGAATGCAGACAGCGAGAGATTCTCTGCGTTTGCCGCGACCAAGTGCCGTTGAGTCCGGGAGCCTTGCCTGTGCCCGGATATGAACGCTGCAAGCGGGGCGGGTCACTGCGGTTCCGTTTGCAGCGGGAGAACATGTGATGGGGAGAGTATATGCTATATATTGGAATAGACTTGGGTACATCTGCCGTAAAACTGCTTCTGGCAGACCAGAAAGGCGTCGTTTTAAAAACTGTATGTAGAGAATATCCCCTTTTTTTCCCGAATCCCGGATGGTGTGAGCAGGACCCTGAGGATTGGTATCGGGCTACCGTCGACGGCTTACGCGAGCTCATAGCGGACGCGGACAGGACCCGTATCGCGGGCATCGGCTTTGGCGGGCAGATGCACGGCTTGGTGGTTTTGGACCGGGATGATCGTGTGATCCGTCCGGCCATCCTGTGGAATGACGGGAGGACAAAGAAGGAGTCCGACTATCTGAACGAGTCGATCGGGAAAGAGAAACTGACAGAATATACTGCGAATATCTCCTTTGCCGGGTTCACCGCCTCCAAACTCCTTTGGCTCAAGCGAGTCGAGCCGGAGAACTTTTCCAGGATCAGTAAGATCATGCTCCCGAAGGACTATCTGTGCTACCGCCTGACCGGCGTATTTTGTACAGACGTGTCCGACGCCTCCGGGACGCTGTTTCTGGATGTCCAGGCCCGGAGATGGTCGTCCGCGATGTGTGACATATGCGCCATCCGCCCGGAGCAGCTGCCCGCGCTGCATGAGAGCTATGAGAAAGTGGGCACACTGAAAGATACGATCGCCCGGGAACTGGGCCTGCCATCCGCCGTGACTGTCGCGGCTGGCGCGGGAGACAATGCGGCTGCCGCCGTGGGTACGGGAACGGTAGGCGCGGAAAAGTGCAATATCTCCCTGGGGACCAGCGGAACGATCTTTATATCCTCGGATACTTTTTGCGTCGACAGGAACAACGCCCTGCATTCTTTTTGCCATGCGGACGGCCATTACCATCTCCTGGGCTGTATGCTCAGCGCCGCCGCCTGCAATGAGTGGTGGGCAAAAAAGATCCTGCGGGCGGCGAACTATTCCGCGCTGCAGGAGGACATCCGGGACCTTGGGAACAACCACGTGTTTTTCCTCCCATATCTCATGGGGGAGAGGTCTCCCTGGAACGACCCGAATGCCAGAGGGACTTTTATCGGGATTACGATGGACACGTCCAGAGAGGATATGACCCTCGCTGTTCTGGAGGGCGTGGCGTTTGCGATGCGGGATATGTTCGAGGTGGCGGGATCGCTTGGCCGCATGCCGGCCCGCTCCACGATCTGCGGCGGCGGCGCCAGAAGCCCCCTGTGGCGGAAGATCATCGCCAATGTGCTGGATCTGCCGCTGGACGTTCCCGTCTGTGAAGAGGGCCCCAGTATGGGCGCGGCCATGCTGGCGATGGTCGCCAACGGCGAGTATGCGAGCGTGGTAGAGGCCGCCCGGGAGATCGTTAAGATCAAGCGCGCGGAAGAGCCGGAACCGGAGCTCGTCAAAAGATATGAAGAGAGGTACCGGCAGTTCCGGTCGCTGTATCCTGCGCTCAAAGATGTTTTCGGAAAGCTCGCGTGAGAGACAGTCCTTCGACAGTGCTCCATAGTTGTGCTGTCCTGTGAATGGTAAGGGTACGAGAGATGAACGAATTCGAGAATATTCCTTTCGCACAAATCAAAGGGATCCACATGTTCCTGAATACAGTTGTCTACCGCAAACCTCATTTTCACAACAGCATCGAACTGATCTATGTCCTGAAGGGGAGCATGACTACCAACGTGGAGTACATGACCCATCAGCTGAACGATCATGATCTGGTGCTGATCAATTCCGGCAGCCCCCACGAGTTTATTTCCACAACGTCAAACTGTCTGTTCTTATGTGTGCAGGTCTCCATGGAGCCCAGCTGGACCAATGGACAGTCGGTGCGGTTCGACTCCAACACGCCTGCGGATTTCTTCCCGCCGGATGAGTTTCGGCAGTTCAAAAGGCTCTTGGTCAACATGGCGGACAAATATTTCCGCAAAGATCAGTTCTATGAGCTCTATTGCACGGCGGCAACGCAGCAGATCCTGTATATGCTTCTGACAAAGGTCCCGTTTCACAGCTTGTCCGACAGTTATGCCAGCAGCCAGGAGGCCATGTCCGGCAGGTTGATACGGATGGTGAACTATGTAGACAAAAACTATGCCAGTAAGCTCAGCCTTGCCGAATTTGCCCGAGCCGAGGGGAAAAGCCTCTCCTACATCTCACATTTTATCAAGAAGTCCATCAACCAGACCTTCCAGAACTACGTGAACACGGTCCGGTTTTATGCGGCCTGTCGCCTGATTGCCACGGATAGTATAAGTTTGTTGGACGTCTGCTACGAGGTCGGCTTTTCGGACTACCGTTACTTTTCCAGAGTGTTCAAAAAGAGAACGGGGCTTACCCCCGCACAGTACAGAAAGAGTATAGACGCCGAAAAAGGCTATTTTCGATCGAATTACGACAGCGAGTATATCCACACGAATGAAGAGAGCAAGGCCATTTTTGATGAGCTGCGGGAAAATGGCGCGCTGGAGTTTTGAACCGCTGCGGGACGCGATATACTGAAGTCCCGGCGGGATGTTCCCTGCGGGAAGGGTGAGCAAGGGCGCGTCAGGGGGCAGTTTTTTGCCATAGATATGAAGATCGTCGGAGCAAAGTGAACTTTGCTCCGACGATGGTGCGGGTAGGGAGATTTGAACTCCCACGGTCGCCCACGGGAACCTAAATCCCGCGTGTCTGCCAATTCCACCATACCCGCGTGTTTGGACCATTATAGCGAAAAAACGCCCCATATGCAAGGGCGAACGCGATCTCCCGGTCAGGTATTTTGTTGACGAATGGGGCGGATTCTGCTATCATAGTAGCAGGCCAACAGGGCCGGCGGGACCGGCCCGCGCCTTGGGAAAGGAGCGCAAAATGGCAAACAGGATCATTACTATCAGCCGTGAGTTCGGCAGCGGCGGCCGCACCGTGGGAAAGATGACGGCGGAAAAGCTGGGCATCCACTGCTACGACAACGAGCTTCTGGAGAAGATCGCCGAGGAGAGCGGCCTGGCAAAGGAATACATAGCCGAGCGGGGCGAGTATACCCCCCGGGGCGGATGGCTGGCCACCGCCTTCGCGGATCGGTCCGTCAACGGCCTTTCCGTGCAGGACTACCTTTGGACCGTCCAGCGCAAGCTCATCATCGAGCTGGCGGAGAAGGAGAGCTGCGTCATCGTGGGCCGGTGCGCTGACTACATCCTGGAGGGCCGGGAGGACCTTCTGAAGGTGTTCGTCTACGCCAGCATGGAAAAGCGGGCCGAGCGCATCGTGAAGCTCTACGGCGAGACCAGCGAGACGCCGGAAAAGCGCCTGAAGGACAAGGATAAGCGCCGGGCAGCCTACTACCAGTTCTACACCGACATGGAGTGGGGCAAGGCCCAGCACTACCACATCGCCCTGGACAGCGGCACCCTGGGCATCGAGCGGTGCGTGGACATCATCGCGTCGCTGTACTGATTGGACGCCCCCTCTGACGAGGCAGGGCAAAGCGCGGCCTGGCCCGACAGTATCCCTGCGCTAAAGTTCGCTTCGCTCACCAACCGCTCCGGGACACTGCTGGTTCCAGCCGCGCGTCGGCAGGCAAAAGCCCCCTCGTCAGAGGGGGCCTTTTCTATATATTTGACTTGGAGCGGGCGGCCGTGATAAAGTAGCTGGGGAGGCGAGAGGCATGTACAGGATATTCATCGTGGAGGACGACGCCGCACTGGCGGATGTGATGGCCCGGCAGATCAGCTCCTGGGGCCATGAGGTGCGCTGCGCCAAAGACTTTCAGAACGTGATGGCGGAGTTTTCCGCCTTCGATCCCCATCTGGTGCTGCTGGACATCGGTCTGCCCTTTTACAACGGCTACCACTGGTGCGAGCAGATCCGTAAGGTCTCCCAGGTGCCGGTGGTGTTCATCTCCTCCGCCTCGGACAATATGAACATCGTCATGGCCATGACCATGGGCGGGGACGATTTTCTGCCCAAGCCGGTGGACCTGAGCGTGATGATGGCCAAGCTGAACGCGGTGCTGCGCCGGGCCTACGACATGGGCGGCAAGGCACCGGTATTGGAGCATAAGGGCGCGGTATTGAATCTGAATGACGCGAGCCTCGCCTATGAGGGGAAGCGGGTGGAGCTCACGAAAAATGAGTTTCGCATATTGCAGACCCTCATGGAGAACAAGGGGAAGATCGTCAGCCGGGACACCCTCATGACCCGGCTGTGGCAGATGGACGCCTACGTGGAGGAGAACACGCTCACCGTGAACGTGACCAGGCTGCGCAAAAAGCTGGATGACGCGGGGCTCACTGACTTTATCACTACCCGGGTGGGCGCGGGATATATGGTGGGGCCATGAGCTTTTGGACGTATTTGAAAAGCCACAGATATGCCGCGCTGGTGCTGGCCCTGTTCACGGCCATATTTGCCCTGGTGCTGTGGCTGTATGACGTGCCCGCGGAGGCGGCGCTGTACGCCGGGGGCCTCTGTGCCCTCGCGGGCCTGGTGCTGCTTTGGGCGGGGTATATGCATGCCCGCCGGGCCCGGGAGGCGCGCATGGAGGCGCTGGAGAACCTGCCCGTCTGGGCCGGGCCCCTGCCGGAGGCGGAGAGCCCGGAGGCGGCGGATTTCCGGGCCATGGCGGAGAGGATGCGCGCGGTATGCGCTGAGCTTTCCGGGGAGAACGACCGGGCCCGGCGGGAGAATCTGGACTGGTACACCGCCTGGGTGCATCAGATCAAGACGCCCATCGCGGTCATGCAGATGACGCTCCAGTCCGAGGACACCCCGGAGCACCGGGCGCTGGAGGCGGAGCTTTTCAGGATACGGCAGTACGCGGATATGGCCCTTACCTACCTGAGGCTGGGGGAGGGGGCCTCTGACCTGGTGATCAGGAAGGTGGCGCTGGACGGCGTCATCCGCCAGGCGGTGCGCAAATATGCGGCGCTGTTCGTACAGAAAAAGCTGGCCCTGCGCTATGAGCCCACGGAGGCGGAAGCCCTCACCGACGAGAAGTGGCTGTCGTTCATCTTGGAGCAGCTATTGGACAACGCGGTGAAGTATACCCCCGCCGGGTCCGTCACCATCACGGTGAGTCCTGAGAAGGTCCTGCGGGTGGCGGACACGGGCATCGGCGTGGCGGCCGAGGACCTGCCCCGCATCTTTGAAAAGGGCTTTACCGGCTACAACGGCCGGGCCGACAAGACCGCCACGGGCCTGGGGCTCTATCTCTGCCGCCAGGCGGCGGACAAGCTGCACCACCGTCTCTGGGCGGAATCGGAGCCGGGGAAAGGCAGCGTCTTCTGCCTGGACCTGCACAGCGACGAGCTGGAAGTGGAATAAGGGCAAATGCCAGGGCGGACGAGCCCAATCCACGTGGTGCCATGGCGCTCCCTGCGTCGACAGCATCCCTCGCGAACCGTTTCGCTTCGCTCAACAATGTTCATTCGAGGGACGCTGCCTCCTTGGAGCGCCGTCGGCATGCGCACATACCCGACGGGCGGCGAGAACCGGCAGTGTCCCGGACGCGGTTGACGAGCGAAGCGAGCCTTAGCGCAGGGATACTGTCGGGCGAGGCCGCCCTGCACCAGCGCGGTCAGGTAAACCTTACAAAACTGTCACCTCCGGGGGCCGAAATGTCACCCGTTTCGATTTCGGTCCCCGGGGGTTTCTGTTAGGATGAGGACGCAAAGGAGGTCATAGATATGACGATACTTCAAGTGGAGGGCCTGTCGAAGACGTACACGGGCCGCTTCGGGGCCAACCAGGTGAAGGCCCTTTCCAATGTGTCCTTTTCCGTGGAGCAGGGGGAGTACGTGGCCGTCATGGGCGAGTCTGGCTCCGGCAAGACCACCCTGCTCAACATGCTGGCGGCCTTCGATAAACCCACCGGCGGGAAAGTGCTCCTGCAGGGCCGGGACATCTCCGAGATACACGAGGACGAGCTGGCGGCCTTCCGGCGGGACAGCCTGGGCTTCGTGTTCCAGGACTTCAACCTCCTGGACAACTTCAATATCCGGGACAACATCTTCCTGCCCCTGGTGCTGGCGGGGATGAACTATGTGGCCATGGCCGAGCGCCTGCAGCCCATCGCCCAGAAGATGGGCATCACGGACATCCTGAACAAGTACCCCTACGAGGTCTCCGGCGGCCAGAAGCAGCGGGCCGCGGTGGCGAGGGCCGTCATCACGGGGCCGAAGCTGCTGCTGGCGGACGAGCCCACGGGGGCGCTGGACTCCAAGGCGTCGGAAAACCTTATGGACCTGTTCACCTCCCTGAACGCCGACGGCCAGACCATATTGATGGTCACCCACTCCGTCCGGGCGGCCAGCCACGCCGGGCGGGTCATCTTCATCAAGGACGGAGAGCTCTTCCACCAGCTCTACCGGGGCGATATGGCCAGGGAGCAGTTCTACCAGAAGATCGCGGACACCCTCACGCTCCTGGCCACGGGAGGGGAGCGGCATGAATAAGGGCTTTTATTCCCGGCTGGCCCGGCAGAACCTGCGGAAAAACGCCCGGGCCTATGGGCCGTTCCTGCTGGCCGCGGTGCTCACCGTCGCCATGTTCTATATCATCCTGTCCCTGTCCGTGGACCCCAATATGGAGTCCATGACCGGGGCTACTACCATCCAGATCGTGCTCCGCTACGGCGTCATCGTGGTGGGTCTGTTCGCGGTCATCTTCCTTTTCTACACCAACAGCTTTCTTTTAAAGCGCCGGCAGCGGGAGTTCGGGCTCTTCAACGTGCTGGGCATGGAAAAGCGCCACCTGGTGAAGGTCATCGGCTGGGAGACGCTCTATATCTTCCTTCTGAGCCTGGCATTGGGCCTGGTCGTGGGTCTGGCCCTCAATAAGGCGCTGTTTCTCGTGGTGGCGAAAATACTGGGCGTGGCCGCGCCCATGGGGTTTCTGCTGTCACCGCGGCTGCTGGGCATTGTACTTGCCGTGACGGCGGGGCTCTTCGGGGCTATCTTCCTTTTCATCTTCCTCTTCGGCGTCCGGCGGGTATACGTGGCCCGGCCGGTGGAGCTGCTGCAGGCCGAGCACGCCGGGGAGCGGGAGCCGAAGGCCAAATGGCTCATGGCCGCGCTGGGCCTGGCCTGCCTGGGGGCGGGGTACTATATCTCTATCGCCACCACCGACGTGCTGCAGGCCATGTTCCTGTTCTTCGTGGCGGTGGTGCTGGTCATCATCGGGACCTACCTTCTCTTCACGGCGGGCAGCATCGCCCTGCTGAAGATTTTAAAAAACAACAAGCGCTATTACTATAAGACCCGGCACTTCACCGCGGTATCCGGCATGATGTACCGGATGAAGCAGAACGCCGTGGGCCTGGCCAACATCTGCATCCTCAGCACCATGGTGCTGGTGATGGTGTCCGGCACCAGCTGCCTCATGCTGGGCATGGAGACCTCCCTGGCGGAGCGATACCCCTACGACGTGAACATCTCCCGTAGCAGCGGGGAGACCATTGAGATGGTGAAGAAGGCCGTGGCGGACGTGGGCATCGTACCGGAAAACGAGACGGAGTACGATTATTTGACCTCCGCCGCCTACAGCGTGCCCGGCGGACTGGAGGCCACCCGGGACTATTCGCTGAATACGGAGTCCTCCCTGGCGGACGTGATGGTGATCAGCCTGGACGATTACAACCGCTGCACCGGCCAGGACTATACCCTGGGGCCGGATGAGATATTGCTGAAGGTGGAGCGGGTGGACTATGAGGCGGACACCCTGGAGCTGCTGGGCAAGACCTATACCATCAAAGAGCGGGTGGGGCCCATGGTGAAATACGGAAATTTGACCGCCAACCTCACCAGCACCTGGTACATCGTAGTATCGGACAGGGACGAACTGGAGCGGGTCGACGCCGCCCTGGCAGGTGATGCCGGCGTCAAGCCGTCCGAGCAGTACCAGGCGGGGCGATATTATATGAGCCGGTTCTACGGCTTTGATGTGCCGGGCCACGACGAGGACACGGCCCTGGCCGCCCGCAAGGCCATCCGTGCGGCATGGAATGCGGCGAGTGAGGACGACTCTGTGGACCTGGCCGGGACCTACGAGATACGGGCCTGGGAGCGGCAGGACTTCGTCAGCATCTACGGAAGCCTCTTCTTCTTGGGCCTGTTCCTGGGGCTTCTCTTCACCATGGCGGCCATCCTCATCATCTACTACAAGCAGATGAGCGAGGGCCGGGACGACCGGGAGCGGTTTCAGATCATGCAGAAGGTGGGCATGAGCCGTCTGGAGGTGAAGCGCACCATCCAGAGCCAGGTGCTCATCGTGTTCTTCCTGCCCCTGCTGGCGGCGGGGCTGCATACCGGCTTTGCCTTCCCCATCATCAACCGGGTGCTGGCCATCTTCAGCCTGGCGGGCACGGACTTTTATATCTGGTGCGTGGTGGGCAGCTTCGGGGCGTTCGCGGCGCTGTACGCCGTGGTCTACGCCCTCACCGCCCGGACCTATTACCGGCTGGTGAGCATGTGAGGTGCGGGGCATGAAGATAACGGTCATACTGTGCCTGCTGGCGCTCATGGCGGGCTGCCTGCTGCCCGCGTGCAGCAAGGAGGCGGTGCTGGACCTGTACGGCAGCGCAGTGGAGGCGCTGGGCAACGTGGGTCTCACGGCGGGCGTCGCCCTGCAGGGGGAGCGGAAATTTGGCGAGGACAAATATACCGGCTCCTATCACGAAGATTATGTAAACTATTCCGGGGACGAGGGCCTCTTCGGCGGCACCATGCTGGAAAAGCGGGAGGAGGAGCACGTGACCCTGAGCGGTTCCATCCGGTGCGAGGCGGGCACGGCGAAGCTCGTATGGAACTGCGGCGAGGCGAAGCCGGTGACCGTGGCGGAGGGGGAAGGGGCGTTTTCCCGGACCGTGTACCTCAGCCCCGGCAGCAACTACTTCAACTTCACCGCCGACGACTTTACCGGGAGCCTGGACCTGAAAATAGAGTGAAAGTTCCCCCGTTTTGTGAAACGGGGGAACTTTTTTGCAAAAACGGCGTCAGATGGGATACAATGGATGGTAAGGAGGCGTTTTGTATGAGACGTGTAATGGCATGGCTTCTGGCGCTGTGCTGCCTGGCCGGCTGCGGACGGCAGCAGGGGAAGGAGGCGCCCCCAGCGCCGGAGCAGACCCAGGGGAGCGATCTGACCGCCGGCGTGACGGCCCGGCCCGTGGAGGGCGCAGCGGTGACGGAGGCGGGCGCCCAGGCAGTGACAGACTTCGGCCTGGCGCTGTTTCTATCCTGCCTGGAGGGGGAAAATCCCTTGGTGTCGCCCCTTTCCGTGCTGGAGGCCCTGGGCATGACCGCCAACGGCGCGGCGGGGGATACCCTGACGCAGATGGAGGAGGCCTTCGGCCTGGATACAGAGGCCCTCAACAGCTTCCTTCTGGCCTATCGCCAGGGCCTGGGAGACGGCGCGTCCCTGGCCAACGGCATATGGCTGAACGACGGCTCGAACGCGGCCGTGAAGGAGGACTTTCTGCAGACCAATGCGGACTGGTACGGCGCGGCCGTCACGTCCCGGCCCTTTGACGACGCCGGCCGGGACGAGATCAACGCCTGGGTGAAGGACCACACCGCCGGGCGCATCGAGAGCATCCTGGACAAGCTGGATCCGGCTGCCGTGCTGGTGCTGGTGAACGCCTTGGCCTTTGACGGCACCTGGGAGAATATCTACCGGGAGGATCAGGTGCAGGCGGGCACCTTCACCGACGCCGCCGGCCAGGGGCAGGACGCCTCGTTCATGTGGTCTCAGGAGGAGGCGTACCTGGAGGATGATCACGCTGAAGGGTTTATCAAGTACTACGAGGGCCGGGACTACGCCTTCGCAGCCCTGCTGCCGGAGGAGGGCATGAGCGTGGCGAACTACGCCGGGACCCTCACGGGAGAGGGCCTGCGGGAGCTGCTGGCCAATGCCTCGGCGGAGCCGGTGGAGACCGCTCTGCCCAAATTCACCGCCAGCTTCGGCGCGGAGCTTTCCGGCGCGCTGGCGGATATGGGCATGGCGGACCTGTTCGACCCGGCCATGGCGGACCTCTCCGCCATGGCGGACGCAGACGAGGCCCTTTACGTCAGCCAGGTGCAGCATAAGACCTTTATCAACGTGGACGAGAAGGGCACCCAGGCCGGAGCGGCCACCGCCGTGGAGGTCCGGGCCGCGGGTCTTATCGGGCGGCAGATCGTGCTGGACCGGCCCTTCCTCTATGTGCTCATGGACTGTGAGCACCATGTGCCGCTGTTCATCGGGGCGGTAACAAGTCTATAAAACAGCCCCTCTGATGAGGGGAGTGCTTTCCGACGCGCGGCTGGAACCGGCAGTGTCCCGGAGCGGTTGGTGAGCGAAGCGAACTTTAGCGCAGGGATACTGTCGGGCCAGGCCGCGCTGCACCTACCTTGGAGAAGGCGCTCCCTGCGTCGACAGCATCTCCGGCAAACGTCTTCGCTGCGCTCAGCAATATTTGCTCGGAGACGCTGCCTTCTTGGAGCGCCGTCAAGTAACAGCCCCCTCGTCAGAGGGGGCTGTTTTTAATGTTATTCTCTTTTTTCAGTCTCTTCCAAACAGACCGGCCAGGGCGTCGATGGCCCGCTGGAGCAGGGATGTGAGCCGCTCGCCGAAGCCCGCGGCCCGCTCGGCGTACCGGGTGACGGTGGAAAGAGCGCCCTTGAACTGCTGTACCTTTTCCTGCAGCTCGCCGGAGGAGAGCCCCTCCAGGGTCCGGCAGAGGTTCACCAGCTGGCCCACGGTGTCGTCGGACAGGGTGTAGCCGTACTGGCCAGCCACGGCGCCCACCTGGGCCCGCAGTTCCTCGTCCGTCATGGACTTGGTCTGGCCCAGCAGGAGTTTTAAGTCGTTGACGATGGCCACGGCATCCAGGTTGTCGATCTGGTCGGCCAGCTCCGCCGTGGTGACGAGCTCGTCGGTGGCGGCCTCCTTCGCCTCCTGCTGGAGGGCGGTGCCGGTGATGTTCTCGTAGGCCTTGTATATGCCCGTGAGGGCGGCGGTGCCGGACACGCCGAAGGGCGCGCCCACCTTTACCTGGGCGTCGTAGACGCCCGCGGTCATCAGGGCGGCCTTGTACATGTCCTCGGTGCACCAGGTGATGTTGTTGGCGGATACGGACAGTCCCGCGTTATCGCCCAGGATGCGGATGTACACGCAGGAGATGGCGTTGTGGCCGATGATGCTCTCGTCCACCAGTCCCTCCAGGTAGTCCCGCTCCTCGGCGTTGGTCACCGTGAGCTCCGGGACGGCGCCGCGGGCAAGGCCGAACTGGCTGTAGACCGCGGCGATCTCATCGGCGGTCAGGTCCGCGCCCACCACCACCCGCTCCTGGCCCTCGCTCACCGCCAGGGCGGGGCAGGCCAGGGCCAGCAGCAGGCCGAGGACAAGTATCGTGCTGAGAAAACGCTTCATAGGGGAGAGATCAGCCCTTCAGCGCTTCCGCCGCGGCCACGCAGGCATCCACCTTCGCCTGGCACTCAGCCTTGCTGGCACCCCGGGCTAGGATGTAGATCTTGATCTTGGGCTCGGTGCCGGAGGGACGGATGATGAAGTTGGTACCGTCCTCCAGCTCGAAGTACAGCACGTTGGACCCGGAGATGGGGGTGCGGTCCACGGCGCCCAGGCCGGGCACAG
>CANRMG010000006.1 GCA_947631675.1 uncultured Oscillospiraceae bacterium | reverse complement strand
GTGCTGGTGATGACCTGCTCGCTGGGAAAGGGGTGCCTTTTCTCCGCTGTCCCCGTGGCGCTGTGGCAGGGGGCGGTGACGGCCCTGGCCCGGTTCATCCGGCCCGTCATGACCGACGCAGCGCTGGCCAATCTCTCCACAGTGGGGTCTATCCTCATCTTCTGCGTGGGCCTCAACCTGGTGTGGGGGAAGAAGGTGCGGGTGGCGAACCTGTTGCCTGCCGTGGTATTCGCGGTGATATTCGCGTTTTTGCCCCTGTGAACAGAAATTTGAGGAGTTCGACCGGCGATCGAGATGGAGCTTTCCCAGGTATTTTATCCATCTGTGCGGTTCCTTCCAGAAATAATAAAAGAAAAGCGGCCAACCTTTTGATGGGTGGCCGCTTTTGACTATTCTTTATTTGGACGGCTTTTTTAAAAGAGAGTCAAATCCCTGTGTCCTGATCTTCTTATCCGCTTTTGACATAGCTTCCATCGATCGTATAAACATTTTTCCTGCGTCGATCATGTCCTGCGCCAAACTCCAATCATCAGGGACTGGAATAAGCATTTCTTGTATATGACGCGGCTGCAGATGTTGTTGAACGGAACCATATTCATCCAACAGCATAAGGGACAAAGCGGTTGACGAAGTAAAATACGCGAGAAGATACGCTCTAAGGTTTTCGTCCTTGACGCGGATACGGACAAGGTCATCGCTGACGATGTAGTTTTCAGCAAGGTCCTTTGTCGCATAAGTTACTTTACCGATCGTTCCCGAGCGGGAAATCAATATATCGCCCTCTTGGATCTTCAGCTTATCGATGTACTGTTTTTGTTGAATATTTGCCCGCTTTGCGTCCAGCCACTTGATCGTGAACCTCCTGAGCTCCAGAGCGGCGTTTGCCGTCAGATATGGCACAAGGTTTGAAGTGTCAGTTGGGTTGTCCACCTTGATACTGGCGGAATTCCATCGAGGGCCGATATATATCCTGATCCCGGCCTCAAGCTGTCCAACGGTCGTAGTCGCCCAGTTTTCTTTGTTGTCAAAGGTCAGAACTCTGTCAAGGGCAGCATTCAGCTTCGGAGAGTAATGCTGGGGGTTAATATTGATATGGTCTTTTATATCACTTCTCTTAATAGTGAAAAGATATTCGGACTGCTGATGCTCGATACCAGATTTGAAATCAATGTATGCCTCCGCAATTTCATTCAGATCATGGTTCAGTACCCCGGTGCTGTTGCCGTTCCCATCAAGGATGAAAACAGGATTGCCTTTAGAATCCTGACCGATCCTTTGGGACATCGCCATAAAGATATTGTAATCATCGGGCGGCGTATCCCCCTCCTCGGGCTTTTTCAAGAACAGGATGCAAGTCCTGACGCCCGTATCAGGCTGAAAGGTATCTTTATGCAGCGTAACAACACCGGACAGCTCGCATCTATCCAGGAGCCATTCTCTGTAGGCCTCATAACTGATATTATCTAAAATTCCTTTCGGCAAAACGATACCCATTCTGCCGCCGGGTTTCAGCCAATCGATGCATCTTTCGATAAACAGGAGTTCCGGCGCTTGATGAGGTAAAATGTCAGCATCTTTTTCCGAAAAAATATAGCTGCCATCATCGTTTTTTCTAAAACTATGGCCGAAGGTATAGTTCTTCAAAATCGATCTGTCGGAAATTTGAGAATCCACCTTCTGACCGGAGAAGGGGGGATTGGTCGCGATCACAGATGGAGCGTTGCTTCTTCCTTTTGCACACCGCGATACGATCCATGGATCTAACCTGGAATAAAGATCGAGCGAATTGCCCCTGGTCATTCCAGACTGGCCATCTCCGGTCAGCAACATGGCACACTTTGCGATTTTCACTAAGCGAGCGGCAATTTCTACAAGGTATACGCTGTCTTTGATTATATTCAGCTGACGGTCTCTTGAAGGGGAATCAGGGGCCGTTCTCGCGATGACCTTTCTTCTGAGATACCTGAATATACTGGTGGCGAAGCCGCCGCTTCCGCCTGCAGGATCAAGGGTATGCTCTCCGATTTCTGGATCAAGCATTTTGACCATCATATCGATCACAAGGCGATTGGTAAAAAACTGGCCCTGTTGTCTTTTGAGATTGATATGCGTAAACTGTTCATAGGTTTCGCCCATCAAGTCCCAACCATCTGCGTCGTCATTTCTGGCAGCAAGGCTCCAATTCTTCAAAACGCCCACAGCTTCGGCAATACAGTCATCACCGACTTGGATCTTTTCATGGGCGTCAAAAACATCTGGGAATTGGTCGGCGTATTCTCTAAACAATTTCTGAATTTCTGCCGCTGCGTGTTTTCTCCCATCGGAAGATTGAAAACCAGTTTCAGTTATCCAGAACCGGGGAAATGCACCGGGCGAGGTCTCATCCTGGATTTTTGCCAAAAGGATCCTAACCATGTCCATTGCAAGGTCAAAATCCTCGTTTTCCATGCCTCTTCCATATAGTTTGTTGTGACAAGAGGAGAGGAGGAATCGTATATTGTGGGGCCTGGGCAAATCGCTTTTATTCGGTATGGAATCACTGCCGACCCAGCTTTCATGATACCGCGGCAGAGATAAAATCTCATCAAGTCCAACGTCGCCGCCGGTCTTTTTCTTATATACGCTGATACCTGTCCCGTTTGTCCAAACGCCGCCAACGGCGGATGTATTAAAAATATAGGATACCAGCTGGGCATAGCCCTCGGTCACATTTGGCTTTTTGCATTCCACAACAAAGAGGATATTGCCTTGATCTCGTTCTAAACAAGCCGTTTTCGACGTGTAGACGACAATATCTGCCCTGATTTCCGCGCCATCGGAGGAGCTTAGGATTTTTGACCCTTGCTGTATAGGGATTTCTCTTGCGATCAATGATTTGGGATAGCCATAGTCAGACTGTAAGATGTTGATAAATTTTTGGCGGACCCTTTCCTCAGGCGTATCCTTTAAGACCTTCCCTGATAGTGTATCTATGATATTGCCATCCTCATTGTAATTGACGTCGATCAGTTCCATCTTCTTCCTCCAGTCAATACAGATTCAGTGCTTACATCATAGATAAATCCCGGAATACCATCCACGCCATAATTCAGAGCATTGTTCACGTCTCAAATGGCTCTTCTTTTGGCCGGGTCAGGCGCCGGCCCAGGCGCTGCATGGGCTTTTCCCAGAAGTAGGTGAGCCCGGCGGCGATGATGGCGGCGAAAAGGAAACATACCAGGGTGTAGATGGTCTGCCAGGGCTGCTCATAGGCCTGGTTGGGCAGCTCCGAGGCGTAGGGGGGGATGTGCCAGTCCTTCCAACGCAGGGCCAGGAATTGGTGCCACATATAGAAGTTGAAGGAGATGTCCGACAGGCACCGGGTAAGGGGATTGCCTACCGCTCGGGCCAGTCCCTCCGGCGCCAGGCACCCGCACACCAAAAAGGCCCCGCCCAGCAGTCCCAGAAGGGGCCGCCAGTTCATCTGGCCGTGGCGGATGGCCTCATAGTCGCTCACAGGCTGGGCGTACATGACCAGCAGCATCCCGCAGAAGGCGGCCACCATCCCCACAGGGGCGATGACGCGCCGGGTCTGCCTGTCCGGCCTGCCGGAGGCCTCCAGCCGGGCGAAGATCAGTGCCGCGGCCATGCCGCAGGCGTACAGGTCCAGCTGGGCCGGGAGCTGGTTGAAGTACATGGAGCAGTCCGGCTCCCCGTAGACCCAGGCCCGGTAGGTGAAGGCCAGGAGCACCAGCGCGGCGCAGGTCCCTGCGGGCTTTCGGACAAAGTACCGGGCCAGCAGGGGCCACAGGATATAAAACTGCACCTCCACCGCCAGCGTCCACAGCACGCCGGACAGGGGGGAGAGGAGGTAGCTGTCGTAGAAGAGGGTGTGGGTGAAGGTGAGGTGGGCCCACAGGTCCTTCACCATCACCCAGCCGCTGCGGTACAGGCCCTGGGGGATGGCCCAGGCCAGGAGCATGACGAACACGGTCAGGTAATAGCTGGGCACGATGCGCCAAAAGCGCTTGCGATAGTGCTCTTCCGCCGTCTCCTGCGGCTGGCCCCGCAGGTGGCGCCGGGCCCAGGGCAGGGCCAGCAGAAAGCCCGACAGCAGCAACAGCTCGTCTACCATCATATAACCGTGGCGGACGATCTGCTGTAAGTTTACATAATATTTTCCAACGATGAAACCCGGGTCCAGCCAGCTCTGCTGCCAGATGTGGAACCAGGCCACGATGAAGATGCTGGCCACCCGCAGCACGTCCGGGGCGGCCAGCCGCTCCCGCCGGCCGGTCACGGCGTCTCCTCCGGCTGATGAGGCCGGCGCTCCGGCTCCGGCAGGGGGTCATGCTCCACCCTCGTTTTTACGGCCACGCACCGGTGGATGGGGATGCCCTGCTCGTGGAATTTGGCCTCATAGTCGGTCATCACGCCTACGGGGCCGTCCGCGTGCAGGTCCCGGGTGACCTCCCTGAGCTCATAGCCCAGAAGCGCGAACTGCTCCAGGCTCCACTCGAACAGCCACGGCTGGTCGGTCTTATACTCGATGCGCCCGCCCACGGGCAGCGCGTCCCAGTACATGGCCAGGAAGCTGGGGGCGGTGAGTCGGTGCTTTGTCTCCCGCTTCCGGGGCCAGGGATCCGGGAAGTTGATATAAATCACCGAGACCTCCCCGGGGGCGAAGATGTCCGGCAGGCTCTTTACGTCTGTGTCGATGAAGCGCACGTTCCCGATCTCCTCCCGGCAGACCCGCTCCATGGCGGTGACCATGGCGTTGGGCACCTTCTCCAGGGCCACCAGCAGCACGTCGGGGTCGTTTTTCGCCGTCTCAGCGGTGAAACGGCCCTTGCCGCAGCCCATCTCCGCCCGGACCTCCCGGCAGCCGGGGAGGAGCGAGGCCCACCGGCCCTTTTGGGCCGACGGGTCGAATACCTGCACCGCGGCGCATCTCTCCATCCGGGGGATCAGGTTTTTCTTGTTGCGCATACGCATATGGCCCGTGCCTCCAAAGGAAATATCTGTGGGTATTATAGTGTTTTCCCGGCCCTTTTGCAAGGGCCGGGAAAAGGCATTTTGTTAAGGGGAAGGGGCGATCATTCCAGGGGCTCTTCGGTCAGACCCTCCATGTTGGCGTCCGGGTAGATGGCGCTCATCACCGGCATCAGCATATCGGCTATTACACCGCTGAGGGCCTGGGTCAGCTCCGTCGTGGCCGTCTCGGTGTCCATGTCGCTGAGCATGATCAGCGAGTCCATATCCACGCTGTCGGGGGTGAAGGGCTCGCCCTCGTGCTGGCTGTCGGCGACGGTGAAGCTCACGGAGCCGCCCGTCAAGGTCTCCAGGTCGGCGCCCTTGGTAAAGCCGAAGGAGTAGGAGGTGGAGGACCCAAGGTCAGTGAGGAGCTGGTTATAGCCGCCGCCGAAGGAGAGGGTGAGATCCGGGTTGGAGAGGCTGGCGCTGATCTGACCGATGTGGGCAAGCTCACCGTCATAGAATACGCCATCCAGGGAGAGGTCCATGCCCGCCTGACGGAACTGCTCGCCCGCGCTCAGGGACTGGCCGTTCACATGTATCATGTCCAGTATCTGGCAGATGGTGTCTGTGTCGAAGGTGAAGGTGCGGACCTGGTAGTCGTCCTCGGGCATCTCGGCCACGCCGCCGTTGGGGTCGTACTCCATGCCGCCCATATGGACGGTCTCAGGCTCGCTGACGCAGTCCTTGAGCAGGGAGAGGATGTCGCCGTCGATGGAGAGGTCCGGCAGGCTGATGCCGGCCTTGGCCTCCGGCTCCTCCGCCGGCTGTTCCGGCTCCGGGGGCAGCTCAAGGGCCTGGCCGCCGGCATTGACGAGGGCGTCTATAAGGCCCTCGGCCGTGCCGGTGGGGTCGATGCTCTGCAGGAAGTCGACGGCGCAGTCGATGCCCTTCTCCAGAGCCGCGGAGAGCATGGACGCCAGGTCCAGGCCATAATCGGCGTGGCCCATCGAGGCGCTGTTCATATGCAGCACCAGCGTTCTGTCCACCAGCGTCAGGCCGATCTCGGCCACGGTCTGGCCATCGGCGTCCAGGTGTATCTGGGCGGCGCGGGCCTTGCCCTCGCCGGTCACATCCAGCTCCAGGGTGATGTTCGACAGGTCAATGATCTGGTTGTTGACGAGGATGTACATGTCCGATATGGTGCTGCTGTGGTCTGAAACAGGGGCCTCTTGCCCATAGGCGCAAGTGCCGGCGCTGAGCAACAGCACGGCGCTGAGCAGCAGGGAAAGGATCTTCTTCATCTGATATGCTCCTCCTTCATTTAATGCTCATACACGTGGCGAACAGGCGGATATGTCCGCCGTCCAAACAATATCATTATCCTAAAAATCGTGCCCTTTGTCAACGGATAGAACATGAAAAGGAGGGAAAAACCGCATGAGCTGCATGGACTGTCAGGCACAAAAAACTCCCCGGTCTCCGCCCGAGGGCGGAGCCGGGGAGCATGGGTCAAATGCTATTGGCCGTTTGGCTGTGATCAGTCGACCACGCCGGCAGACAGAGTGCTGGAGGAGGGCAGGAACAGAACGCCTTCCTTCTGAGCGTACTCCTCAGGCCAGACGCAGTACAGCTCGCCGTCAAAGTACTGGTTGATGAAAGCGCCGGCGTAAATGTTCTGGCCCACATGGCTGCCGCCAAGAGTGGGATCGACGAAGGGCTCGTCGGGGGTAGAGAACTTCACAGCGGAACCCATCAGGTTCCGGGAGGCGGGCAGATCCAGGCTCAGGATGGCGTCACGGACGGTCTCGGCCGTGAAGGCGCCGCCCTGCTCGATGGCGACAGGTGCCACCTCGGTGAAGAACAGGTAGGACTGGGCGAAGGCACGCATCTCAACGTGGTGAGCGGGGTGCACGCCGTACTTCTCGGTCCAGCGGGCCTCGAAGTCCTTGAAGACGTCCTGGATGTCCTGATCGTAGCTGTCCAGCTTGGGGTTGCAGGCCACGGGGTCCACGGTCAGCAGGTAGTTGACCTGGTCGCCGATGGCGTCAACGAACGCCTGCACGCTGTGGCCGCCGCTGTGGGTGACAAGGATGGGAACGGTGAAGCCCAGCTCCTGAGACTGCTTCAGGAACAGGGAGCCATCGTTCACGTAACCGGTGAGCAGCAGCACGTCGGGCTCAGCGCTGATGAGCTTCATGATGACGCTGGAGAGGTCCAGAGTGCTGGAGGAGTAAGCCTCGTAGGCCACGATCTGCATGCCGGCCTTCTCGGCGGCAGCGTAGTTGCCCTGGCCAACGCCGGTGCCGTAGGAGCCGTCCTCATGGATGATGGCTACCTTCAGGTCGGTGATGTCCTTGCCGAGAACTTCCTTCACGTAGTCGGCCTGGTCAACGATGTAGTCAACAGAGGTGGCGCCCCACAGAGAGGCCATGGACTCGGTACGGAAGGTCCACTTGTAGCCGTTCTCCAGCAGGGTATCGGCAGCGCCGGACTGCTCCCACAGGAGGGTCTTGTAGCGCTCGCAGACTTCGCTGACGGCGGCGGCGATGCCGGAGCCGTAGGAGCCGATGATGACGGGGACCTCTTCGGTGGTGATCAGACGCTCCACCTCGGACGCGCCGGTGGCGGCGTCGCTCTGGGTGTCAGCGTAGACATACTCGATGGGGTACTTGCCGGCCACGCCGCCCTTCTCGTTGAGCATCTCGATGCACATCTCGATGGCGTTGAACTCGGCGGTGCCGAGGGCCGCGTTGGCGCCGGTCAGGGGCTCTTCCACGCCGACCTTCACGACGATGTCGCCGTCAGCGAGGGCAACAGCGCCGAAGGACAGCACCATGGCGAGGCACAGGATCATGCTGAGGATCTTTTTCATGCGTTTCTTCTCCTTTTCCGATTTGTTATTTTGAACGGTCCGTGTCAGAGGCCCAGATAGACCTGCTTGACATAGTCGTTGCCAAGCATGGACTTACTGTCCTCCTCCAGCACGATCCGACCGTCCTCCAAGAGGTAGCCGCGCTGGGAGATGCCAAGGGATTGTTCGACGAACTGCTCCACGAAGAACACGGTCATGCCCGTCTCCTTCAGCTTCAGGATGATGTCGAACACCTGCTCCACGATGATGGGCGCCAGGCCCAGGGAGGGCTCGTCGAGCATGAGCAGCTTGGGCCGGGCCATGATGCCGCGGCCGATGGCGCACATCTGCTGTTCACCGCCGCTGAGGGTGCCGGCCAGCTGCTTGCGCCGCTCGGCCAGCCGGGGCATCAGCTCAAAGACCCAGTCCATGGTGTCCTTGTCCACGCCGGACTTGCCGGCGGCGATGCTCAGGTTCTCCTCCACGGTCATCTTGGTGAAGAGCTTGCGCCCCTCGGGGATGAGCACGATGCCCGCCTCCGGGCGCTTGTAGTTCTTCACGGACAGCAGATCGCTTCCCTGGAAAGTGATGCTGCCGGACTTGGGCTTCACAAGGCCGCAGATGGTGTGCAGCAGGGTGGTCTTGCCGGCGCCGTTGGGGCCCAGCATGGTGACGATCTCGCCTTCCTTTACGTTCAGGCTCAGATCCCACAGTACCTGGGTGTCGCCGTATGCCACGTTCAGGTTTTTGATCTCAAGCATATTCTCAGCCATTTTTCGCCGCGCTCCTTCCCAGGTAAGCCTCGATGACCTGCGGGTTGCTGGTGACCTCCGCCGGGGTGCCCTCGGCGATCTTCGTGCCGTGGTCCAGCACGATGACCCGGTCGCTGATGCCCATGATGACCTTCATCACGTGCTCCACGACCATGATGGTCTTGGTCTTCTTCAGGTCCACCACGAAGGCCATCATCTCCTCCATCTCCTGGGGCTTCAGGCCGGTCATCACCTCGTCGAGCATGAGCACGTCGGGGTTGGTGGCCAGGGCCTTGCCGATCTCCAGGCGCTTGCGCTGCAGGGTGGTGAGCTTGCCGCCGGGCTCGTCGGCCATTTTGTCCAGCTTCACCATCTGCAGGATGCCGTCCACCTTCTCCCGGGCCTTGGCCACGGTGGGGGAGCCGGGCAGGCAGCCCACGAGGATGTTGTCGAACACGGTCAGGTTGGAGAAGGGCTTCGCCACCTGGAAGGTGCGGGTCAGGCCCTTCTTGCACACCTTGTCGGGGGTCAGGCCCACGATGGACTCGCCCTTGTAGAGGATGTCGCCCTCGTCGATGCGGTAGAAGTTGGTGATCAGGTTGAACAGGGTGGACTTGCCGGCGCCGTTGGGGCCGATGATGCTGAGGATCTCGTTCTGATGCAGGTCGAAGGACACGTTGTTGGTGGCTTTCAGGCCGCCGAAGCTCTTGGAGATGTTCTTGACCTCCAGAATCACGTCACTCATTGTTCGCACCTCCTGCCTCGGCCATGGCCGCCTGGGCCTTCGCCAGCTTGCTCTGCTTTTTCCGGCGGATGGTGTCGGGGATGCTGATGACGCCCTTGGGCATGTAGATGATCATGATGATCAGCAGGATGCCGTAGACGAACAGGTTCATGCCGGACAGCTTATCGCCCAGGCTGGTCCGCAGGAATTCGGAAATGGGGATCACCAGGGCCGCGCCGATGGTGGGGCCCAGGATGGTGCCGCTGCCGCCGATAATGGCGATCAGGGCCAGGTTCGTGGCCATCTGCGAGCCGCAGATGGTGGACGGGTCTATGTAGCGGTAGTACTGTACATAGAAGGTGCCGCCCAGCGCCACCATGAACGCGCTCAGAAGCGCGGACTTGATGAGGTTCTTGTTTACGGAGATGCCCAGCGCGGCCGCCGCGTCGTCATCCTCGCGGATGGCCTCCAGGTAGTAGCGGGTGCGCTCCATCTTCCACAGCAGCAGCACGGCCAGCAGCCAGAACACCACGATGATGATGTAGTAGGGCTCCTTGCCGTCGAACTGATACAGCGCCAGGCTGGTCTCATGGTAGGGCAGGCTCATGCCCAGCGAGCCGCTGGTGAGGCTGCGCATGCTGGTGAGCAGGTAGCGGGTGATCTCCATGACCGCGATGCTGGACAGGGTGAAGTAGGGGCCCTTCAGGCCGAACCGGAAGCAGGGAAAGGCGATCAGGAGCATCAGCACCATCGCCAGCACGCCGCCGGCCAGCATGCCCACCCAGGGGGTCAGATGGAAGTTTCTGTACAGGATCAGGGACGTGTAGGCGCCCACCGCGATGTAGGCGCTGTGGCCCAGGCTCAGACGTCCGGTGTAGCCGCACATCATGTTCCAGGCCGTGGCCATATAGGCGTAGAAGATGGTCTGGATGATGATGTTCTTGCCGTAGATGCTGATGGGGCAGGCGCAGCCGATGAGCATCACGACGGTGAGCACGCCGGTGGCGATAAGGGTCTTGCCGTCCTTGGAGTTTTTCAGATTTTTCATATGGCCGTCCCTCCTTTACACGCGGGCGTTCTTGCCCAACAGGCCCTGCGGCTTGACGAACAGCACCAGCAGGAACAGCAGCAGGGAGAACACCTGGGCCAGCTCCGCGCCGGCCAGCACGCCGGCGGCGGTCTCCACGATGCCGATGATCAGGCCGCCGAGAAGGGCGCCGGTGAAGCTGCCCAGGCCGCCCAGGACCACCACCACGAAGGAGGATGTGCTGAAGAAGGTGCCCACGGAGGGGTACACGCTGAAGATAGGCATGATGATGACGCCGGCCACGCCCACCAGCGCGATGCCCACGCAGAAGGTCAGCGCGTAGATCATATCCACGTTGATGCCCATGAGGATGGCCGCGTTCTTATCCTGGCTCACGGCGCGCACCTTCGCGCCGATGCGGGTGTGCATCAGCACGTAGTACAGTACCAGCGCCAGCACCACGCAGATGACAAAGGCGTATGTACGGTCGATGCTGAGCGCCACGGGGCCCAGCCGGAAACTCTGGCTGGAGGTGGGGGTCTTGATGGCCCGGTAGTCGGCCCGCCAAAGCATCAGCGCCAGGTTCTGGAGCACGAAGCCCAGGCCGGATGTGGCCAGGATGGTGTTCGTCTCCGTCTCCGGCGTGCCCAAAAGGGGCTTTACCACCAGCCGGAACACGATATAACCCAGGACCAGCATGATCGGGAAGATGACGATGGCCAGGATGCCGATGTTCCACTGCGTAGCCGTGTACAGGAAGTATGTGGCATACATGCCCAGCATCAGGAATTCGCCGTGAGCCATATTGACCACCTTGATCACGCCGAAGATCAGGTTCAGGCCCACGCTGATGAGGGCGTAGATGCCGCCCAGCAGGATACCGCTGGCAAGGATTTGCAAAACAATCATTCTTCGATCACCTCACTGTTTTTCCTATGCTCGCTTGCTTGGGAAGATGTACTTGAACTGCTCTTTCGCGATCCCCCTTTATTATGTTTCTCCTCTCGGTCCGCCGGGCTGTGAGGGGCCGGATCTTTGCCCTTTTTGCCCAATTATCACAGCCGCCGTTGGCAATAATGCCGACACGGATACCAATTATCCCCTTTATTTTACGCCCGGCCGGGACCGGATTCAAGAGTGTAATATGTCCAAAATTCAGCGAGTGAAATTGTGAAATTGCATATGCGTTTTTTGATGGTTTTGTCCAATCAAAAAGAAAGAAGCCCATAAGGGGAGCTTATGTCCTCTTGTGGGCTTCTTTGACGGCGCAAAGGGCGCCGCGTGCGTTTTATCATGGTGGTGTCAGTCCTGCAGCTCAAAGCCGGCTCCGGCCCCGTTCATGGTCTCGAAAAAGCCGGGGAAGGATACCTCGGCGCAGGCGGGATCAGAGACGTGCATCTCGCCGCCGGCCAGCAGGCCGCACACGGTCATGGCCATGGCCACCCGGTGATCGCCGTGGCTTCTGACGCAGGCGCCGGTGAGGGGCCTGCCGCCGTGGACGGTCATGGTGTCGGCGGTCACGTCTATGTCCGCCCCGCAGGCGGTGAGGACCTGCTGCATCACGGCCACCCGGTCCGTCTCCTTCACCCGCACGTGGGCCAGGTTCGTGAAGGTGGTGTCCCCCTGGGCGTAGGCGGCGGCCACCGCCAGGGCGGGCAGACTGTCGGGGATGGGGTTCATGTCTACGGTGACGCCGCGGAGGGGGCGGCCGCCCCGGACGGTCAGACTGTGGCCCGCCGGGTCCTTTGTGATGTCCGCGCCCATGGCTATAAGGATGTCCGCCACGGCCTTGTCCCCCTGGCTGTCGGCCAGGTCCAGCCCCTGGATGGTGAGCTCCGAGGGCGTGCACGCCGCGGCCACAAGCGGGAACGCCGCGCTGGACCAGTCGGCGGGCACCAGGCAGTCGCAGGCGGTGAATCTCTGGCCGCCCCGGACGAGAAAGCGCCGGTAGTCGGGCGCGCTCTCCGCCTGGACGCCGAAGCGGGCCAGCCAGTCCAGGGTCAGCTGGATGTAGGACGTCTCCCGGGGCTCCCGGACGAGGATCTCCACGCTCTTCCCGGCGGGCAGCAGCGCCGCCGGGGCCAGGATGCCGGAGATGAATTGGCTGCTGAAGCCGGACAGCCGGCACACGCCGCCCTGCAGGGGCCCCTTTATCACCAGGGGCGGGCAGTCGCAGCCGGGGCGGGTGTGGATACACGTGGCGCCCAGAGCGTTAAGGGCGTCGGTCTGCTCCCGCCAGGGCCGGCGGCGTATCTGCTCGTCGCCGGTGATGACGGCGTATCCGTCGGTGAGAAGGGAGCACAGGCCGATGAGGAAGCTGGTGGTGGTGCCGGAGTTCATGGTGTCGATCACGTCGTCGGGCGCCTTTAGCAGGCCGTTCAGGCCGGTGACGGTCCAGGTGTTGGCCGCCTCGTCCACCTCCACCTTCGCGCCCAGGGCAAGGGCGGCGGACAGAGCCGCCAGACCGTCCCGGGAGGGCAGGGGATTGTGGATCACAGTGGTCCCGTCGGCCAGCGCGGCGTACAGGACTGCCCGGATGGTGTGGCTCTTGGAGCCGGGCACCGAGAGCGTGCCGGACAGGGAGCCGCGGCGGGAGAGGGCGTATGTCATCCGGCTTTCCTCCGGGCCTTGAAATTGGTCCAGGCCCGCTTCACGGCGGGGATGTTGGTGACGATGGAGAACACCGTGAGCACCAGCAGGACCATGGTGATGGGCCGGCCGAACAGGGCCGCCAGCTTATTGTCGGCGGAGGAGGCCAGGGACACGGCCCGGCGGAAGTTGGAGTCCATCATGCCCCCCAGCACGATGGCCAGGGTCATGGGGGCCACGGAGTAGCCCCTGGTGCGCATGAGGAAGCCCAGCACGCCGAAGAAGAACATCAGTCCCACGTCGAACATCCGGTTGCTGCAGGCATAGGAGCCGATCACGCACAGCAGCGTGACGATGGGCAGCAGGATGCGCTTGGGCACGGCGATGATCCGGGACAGGCGGGGCGCCACCAGCAGCCCCAGCGCCAGCAGGAACACGCAGCTGATGAACCCGCCGGCCAGGATGGCGTGGAAGCTGTCGGCGCTCCGGGCCAGGAACATGGGGCCGGGCTGGAGGCCGTGGATGTAGAACACGGACAGGATGATGGCGGTGACCGCGTCGCCGGGGACCGCCAGGGTCAGCATGGGGATCAGCGCGCCGCCGATGCAGGCGTTGTTGGCGCTCTCGGAGGCCACGATGCCCTCCTCCGCGCCCTCGCCGAAGGGACGGGAGGGGTTCTTCGTGATGGACTTGGCCTGGGTGTAGGCCAAAAATGCGGCCACGGGCCCGCCCGCGCCGGGCAGGGCACCCACCAGCGTGCCCAGGAGGCTGTAATACATGCTGTGCCAGAAGTGCTTGAGGATGTCCTTCATCCGCACCACCTGGTGGACGATGCCGTTGACCTCCGCGTCCATGCTGCCGGAGAAGATCACGGTCAGCACCTCGGAAAAGCCGAACAGGCCCACCAGGGCAGGCACGGTGTTGATGCCGGAGTTCAGCTTGGTGATGCCGAAGGTCAGCCGGGGCGTGCCCAGCACGGAGTCCATGCCGATCATGGCGAAGAACAGGCCGAACACGGCGCTGATGAGTCCTTTGGAGAAGCTCTTGGTGGTCAGACTGCCCACGGTGGCCAGACCGAACAGGGCCAGCAGAAAATAGTCCATGGGCTGGAACTTCAGGGCGATGGAGGTGATGGGCTTTGCCAGCAGCGCCAGGGCGATCAGGCCGAACACAGAGCCGATGAAGGAGTAGACGGTGGCGTATTTCAGGGCCTTGTACGCCTCGCCCCGCTTGGCCATGGGGTATCCGTCCAGGGTGGTGACCACCGAGGAGGGCGCGCCGGGGATGTTCAGCAGAATGGCGGACAGGGCGCCGGAGAACACGCCCACCACGTAGATGCCCATGATGGTGGCCAAGGCGTCGTTGGTGGACCAGGTATAGGTGATGGACACCAGCAGGGCGGTGGCCATGGTCACGGACAGGCCGGGGATGGCGCCCACGAACAGGCCCGCGATGCTGCCCGCGCCGCACAGCAGGATGAAGCGTATGTCCAGGAAATAGGACAGGCTGTCAAGGATCGCGCTCATACGGACACCCCCTTATGGCAGACGCACGTGCAGTGCCATGCCGAACAGTACGTAGATCGCCACGGTGGTGACGCCCGACAGCAGCACGATCTTCCACCACGTCCGCTCGCCCAGATACACGAACAGGAAGGCCAGGAACACCAGCGTGGCGGGGATGAAGTGCAGCAGGGGCATCAGGAAGTAATAGACCAGCGCGGCGGCAATGAGCACCAGCACGCCGACGAGGTTCTTTTTGCCCGCGGGCTTTTTCTCCGCCTGGCCGTCGGCGCGGCGCTCCTGAAGAGCGTCCATCACCAGCGAGACGGTCAGCAGCAGGCCGAATACGGCGATCAGCGTGGGGAACAGGAAGGGAGAGGTCTTCCATTCCGAGGTGTTCTTGTCGAAATAGTGATGGTACAGGGAGTAGGCCAGCAGCCCCCCCGAGCACAGCCCCACAAAAATGGAGTCCTGGAAGCTGGGCATATGCAGCAGGCTGCGCTTACCTTTATTATCCATGGTCGTCGGTCTCCGTCCTTTTTATTTTTACGGCGGGCGAAGCCGGGAAGGCTCCGCCCGCCGCCATTAAGTGCAGGTGAACGGGTATATCACTCGGGCTTGGCGATGCCGAAGTCCTCGGGGCTGTTGACGGTGACGCCGGCGTCGTACAGCATCCAGGAGACCACGGACTCCCACTGGGTGAAGAAGGCCTTGGTGTCCTCGACGGTGGGATAGAGCTCGAACAGCTTATCCACGCTGTTGTCCTCCAGCCACTTATTGAAGTCGGGGTCGGCGCAGGCGGCCACGGTGGCCTCACGCAGCACGTCCTGGATCTCCTGGGGCACGTCGCTGTCCACCAGCAGGCTCAGGGGGCTGTAGGGGATCTCCAGCAGGTCCTCGCTGCCAGGCATGTAGTCGGCCAGCACGGGCACGTCGGGGTGCGCCGCCATGGGCTGGGTGGAGCAGACCGCCAGCAGCCGCAGCTCGCCGCTCTCCAGATAGGGGACGACGGTGGAGTAGTTGGAGTTGGTGAACTGGACCTGGCCGCTGAGGACGGCGAGGATGCCGTCGCCGCCGGAGGAGTAGGCGGTCAGGGCGGGCTCATAGCCGTAGCGGTTCATCAGCAGGGCCTGGATGTGGCCGGAGCCGCCAGGGCCGGTGTAGCTCATCTGGATCTTGCCGGGGTTGGCGGCGATGTCGTCCAGAAGGTCCTGGATGGTCTCGTACTCGGAGTCCGCGGCCACGACCACTACCTTGGGGTCGCTGGCGATGGCGGAGATGGGCGCGAAGTCGTCATAGCTCAGCTCGCTGATGCCCATGACGCGGCAGGTGCCCAGGCTCTCGGCGGCCAGGACGATGGTGTAGCCGTCGGGCTCGGCGTCCTGGGTGATCTGAAGACCGGTGGTGCCGGAGGCGCCGGCCTGGTTCTCCACCACGATGGACACGCCCAGCTGCTTCTCCAGGGCGATGGCCAGCTGACGGCCCACCAGGTCAGTGGTGCCGCCGGCGCCGTAGGGGATGATCATGGTGATGGGGCCGGAGGGATAGTCGTCGGCGGCGAGAGCGGTGACGCCCAGGGACAGCACCAGCACGACCGCGCACAGCAGTGCAAGAAGTCTCTTTTTCATGTTGGCTCTCCTATAATAGTTTATTGTTTACTGGCAGACAGATACAGCCTGCGAGAAAGCAGTATATCACTTTAAATCCATGAAGTCAACAGGGACGTTCCTGTTTTTGCGGCCGGGCATAAAAACTTCTTTGTGTTCCCGCTCTATCTGTGGTATACTACGCCCAACGGACAAACGAATGAGGGAGGACCGGCTATGGACCAATTTGACGATATTGAGCTGTTTGAGTGCCCCGCCTGCGGCGGCGTGGGCAGCATCGAGGAGGAGGGCGGCTGGTGCGTCTACGTCCAGTGCCTGGACTGCGGCGCCCACACGGCGGAGCTCTCCTACAAAAATAAGGCCGAGCGGCTGGAGGCCGCCCGGATGGCGGCGAGGACCTGGAACTACCGGAAGGTGATCCGTCCCAATCCTGGCGAGTGAGCGGTGGCCGAACTATAATAAAAAAGGGGAACAGCCAGTCGGCTGTTCCCTTTTTTGCGGTGAAGCATCAGACTACAAAGCTGGTGGTCATCCCAATGACCACGACGATGGCGCCGGCGATGCGGCAGAAGATCTCCAGCACCCTGTGATCGGCCTGGTCCACGACTTTCGGCCAGACGGGATGGAGAAGGAAGGACATGCCCCAAATGACCCAGGCGAAATTGTGGTATATGCTGTTTTGCGTTACCTCCGCGAGGACCAGCGCCACGACGAAAACGCCGATGAGGGTCGTCATCTGTGACTTGAAGGTAATATCTTTTCTCCGCTTCATCCGAGTACCCACTCCTTATCTCATATACTGGCGGCCGGCTCTTTCGTATACAGGGATTATACACCCTGTGCCGGCCGTTGTCACTTCTTTTATTCGGCTAATACCAGTCGTGCTCCCGGACTTGCGCCGGAACCGCACGACATGGTACAATACATCCAGGACACGGGGCGCTTTCCCCGGGATAAAGGGAGGGTCTATTTTGATACTGGTCATCTATGCGGGAAAATACGGCACCACGAAGCGGTACGCCGACTGGATCGCCGAGGCCGTGGGCGCGGACCTGTGCCCGCTGCAGAAGGCGACCCCCGCTATGCTCAAAAACTACGATACGGTGGTATACGGCGCGGCGGTCTATAACGGCACGATCACCGGCGTGGAGTTCGTGAAAAAGAACCTGGAGGAGCTGAAAAAGCACAACTTCATCCTCTTCACGGTGGGGCTGACCATGCCGGGGGACGACGCCAGCTTCCACGTCATGCTGGACCAGAACCTGGACGCGGCCCAGCAGGAGGGCATCAGCACCTATTATTTCCTGGGCGCCATCCGCTACAAGAACCTGAGGCGCAACGAGAAGATGAAGATGTGGCTGCTGAAAACGGCGATCAAGAAAAAGACGGCCCGCAGCCCGGTGGAGGCGGATATCCTGGAGTACTACAACGGGGTGCTGGACTACTCCAACGAGCAGTATGTGCAGCCCCTCGTAGAGGAGCTGCGCCGCCGGGAGAAGACCGCCGCGCTGCCCGGAGAGGATACGGGGGCGTGACGCCGCGGCCGGCGGCTCTTAGCAAAATGACGAAATTAGGCCCGACAAATTGTTATCTTGCAATAAAGTAGAGCCGGGCTTTAGGAATGTGCTTGACAAAAAAGTAGAAAATGGAATAAAATCGAAACACAGATTTTTGATCTTGTCGGCAAAGGATCAGGACAGCATCAATATCTGTAAATTATTTTTAGGAGGAAGAAAATGAAGAAGACACTGTTCCGTATTCTGTGCACTGTTATGTGCGTCATCATGCTGATGCCTATGGTCGTCGGCACCGCGTTCGCCGCGGACGAGCCCCGCGTACTTACCCTGTCCCACCACTGCACTGAGGACGACAGCAACAACATCCTGTTCACCAAGTTCGCTGAGCTGGTCGAGGAGAAGACCAACGGCGAGATCAAGATCGAGATCTATGCCAACGGCCAGCTGTACGGCCAGGCCGAGGCTCTGGAAGCCCTGCAGCTGGGCACCCTGGATCTGGGCATGTCCGATACCGCTCTGTGGGCCAACTACGATCCGGGCTGCGCGCTGCTCGATATGCCCTACATCTTCAAGAGCCGCGAGCACGCCATCAAGGTCTCTTCCTCTGACATCATCGACCCCATCAAGGAGCGCCTTGTCCAGGCCGCCGGCATCCGCCCCATCCTGGTGGAGTGCCTGAACTTCCGTAACTCCCTGGTGAAGGACATGGACGTGGATTCCTTCGAGGATTTCAAGGGCATGAAGATGCGTACCCCCGAGGCCCCCATGACCATCGCCGCCTTTGAGGCCATCGGCGCCAACCCCATCGTCATCCCCTCCGGCGAGGCCTACACCGCCGTGCAGACCGGTGTTGCCGACGCTCTGGAAGGCCATGCCGAGTACATGGTGCTGCAGAAGTTCTATGAGGTCGCCAAGAACTACGTCCAGACCCAGCACGTCATGACCTTCACCGCTCTGAACATGAGCGAGCAGGTCTATCAGAGCCTGACCGACGAGCAGAAGCAGGCCTTTGCCGAGGCTGCTGACGAGGCGCTGGATTACTTCTACGACTACACCGAGAACCTGTTCGAGGAGAAGTACGCCGAGCTGGAGGAGCAGGGCGTGAAGATCACCGAGATCGACCGCACTCCCTTCGAGGAGGCCTGCGCTCCCTTCATCCAGGAGTTCATCGAGGAGAACGGCCTGCAGGACCTCTATGACCAGATCGTGGCTGCTGCCGAATAAACTCCTATGCTGAAGGTAACACGAAAAATCACGGACGTGCTGGTGACGATCCTGTTCGCCATGCTGGTGATCGTCGTGTTCGTTCAGGTGGTCTGCCGTACCCTGCGTGTCAGCTTCCCCTATGCGGATGAGATATCCCGGTACACATTCATCTGGCTGATCTATCTGGGCGGCTCCATCACCGTCCGCAACGGAATGAACATCACCTTCGACGTGATCCTGGACGCTCTGCCCAAGAAGGCCTGGAAGGTCGTGTTCTCCATCGTCAATATCATCTCCTGCGTATTCCTGGCCCTGGTGGTATACCTGGGCGCCAACCTGGCGTGGGTCAACCGTGTTCAGTCCTCCTCCGTGGTGAAGCTGAACATGGGCATGGTCATGCTGGCCATCCCTGTCGGCGGCCTGCTGATGTTCTTCGAGCAGATCAGCTACTGGATCCGGAAGATGAAGGAAGCTGACCAGCCGAAGCTGGAGGAAGGAGAGGAGAAGTAAGCTATGTTTGCTCTTTCTTTCGGGCTTTTCTGCCTCTTCCTCATCATCGGCGTGCCCATCGCGTTCTCCATGGGCCTGGGCTCCGCGATCGCCCTGTTCATCAGCGGCGCGGTGCAGCCGGTGCTGGTAGGCCACAAGCTGTTCAAGGGCGTGGATTCCTTCAGCCTGATGGCGATCCCGTTCTTCATGCTCTCCGGTGAGCTGATGGAGCAGGGCGGCCTGTCCAAGCGGCTGGTCAACCTGTCCTCGGCCCTGATCGGCCACATCACCGGCGGCCTGGGCCTGGTGGCCATCCTGACCAGCGTGATCTTCGCCGGCATCTCTGGCTCCGCGGCGGCCGATACGGCGGCCGTGGGCAGCATGATGATCCCCGGCATGAAAAAGAAAGGATACCCGGGCGGCCTGACGGCGGTGATACAAGCCACGGCAGGCTCACTGGGACCGATCATACCGCCGAGCATGACGATGATCATCTACTGCTCGCTGACCAACGCCTCCATCGCGTCCCTGTTCATGGCGGGCGTGATCCCCGGGCTGCTGATCGGCCTGAGCGTGATGGTCCTGACCTACTTCTACGCGAAGAAGATGGGCATCAAGGGCGAGAAGCGCAGCTCCCTCAAGGAAGTCCTGCACGCCCTGAAGGATGCCATCTGGGCCATCATCATGCCTCTGATCATCATCGGCGGCATCGTGGGCGGTATCTTCACCCCCACCGAGGCCGGCGCCATCGCGGTGGTGTACGCGTTCATCATCGGCATGTTCGTGTACAAGGAGTTCACCATCAAGGACCTGCCCCGTATCCTCCAGAAGGCTGCCGGCATGACCGCCATGAGCCTGCTGATCGTTGCCGGTGCGGCGATCTTCAGCTTCCTGGTGGCGTATGCCAAGGTGCCACAGGCGGTCATCTCGTTCCTCACCGGCCTGACGAGCAACAAGTACGTCATCATGATCCTGCTCGTGCTGTTCCTGCTGGTGGTGGGCATGTTCATCGAGACCATCGCGGCGACCATCATCGTCGCGCCCATCCTGCTGCCGGTAGCGGCGCAGTATGGTATCGACCCGATCCAGTTCGCGCTGATAATGGTCATCACCTTGGTGTATGCCGGCGTGACGCCTCCTGTGGGCGGCGTGCTGTTCATCACCATCGGTATCGCGGAAGTGAAGCTGAAAGACACCCTGCGCTATCTGATGCCATACCTGGCGGCGGTGTTCATCATCGTGCTGGCCTGCATCTTCATCCCGCAGCTGTCCACGTTCCTTCCCAACCTGATGTTTGGCTAACCCATTACGTAGAGAAAAAGACGGGCAGAGTTTCCTATTCTGTCCGTCTTTCCTCTATCCTCGATTGAATGGAGTCACTTATGAAAGCGCTTGTAAAAACGAAACTTGGCCCCGACTGCATGCGGTATATGGACATGCCGGAGCCGGTGTGCGGCGACGATGACCTGAAGGTAAAGGTCTTTGCCTGCGGCATCTGCGGCACGGACATCCATCTGATGCACGACGAGTATCCCAGCAATCCCCCCATCATCACCGGACACGAGTTCTCCGGCATCGTGGCCGAGGCGGGCAAAAACGTCACCGACTTCAAGCCCGGCGACAAGATCGTCACCCTCACGGCCGTGGAGACCTGCGAGCACTGCGAATGGTGCCGGCAGGGCCTGCGGATGCTCTGCCCGGAGCGGAAGAGCGTGGGCAGCGGCTGCAACGGCGGCTTCGCCGAGTATGTGGTCATCCCGGCAAAGCACGCCTTCCATCTGCCCGAGGGCGTGTCCATGACCACGGCGGCCCTGACCGAGCCTCTGGCCTGCGTGGTGCGCAGCGTGTGCGAGCGGACCATGGTGCACGCCGGCGACTACGTGCTGGTGTCCGGCGCGGGCGTCATGGGCCAGCTGACGGCCCAGGTGGCCCATGCCAACGGCGCCACCGTCATCATGACCGGCCTTGAGCAGGACGCGGAGCGCTTCGCCATGGCCAAGCGCCTGGGCGGCGTGGCAGAGACGATCCGGGTGGACCAGGACGGCGCTCTGGAGAAGATCCTGGCGCTGACCGGCGGCCTGGGCCCCCACGTGGCCTATGAGTGCGCGGGCGTGGCGTCCTCGGCGGATTTCTGCCTGCAGGCCCTGCGCAAGACCGGCACCTATGCCCAGGTGGCCATCCCCGGCAAGCCCATCCCCATCAACATGGATATGGCGCTGTACAAGGAGATCGTGCTCACCAACAGCTATGCCTCCGAGCGCACCAGCTGGCTCACGGCTCTGAGCCTTCTGGAGCACAAGCTCATCAACATCGCCCCTCTGGCCAGCGCGGTCCTGCCCCTGGAGGAGTGGGAGAAGGGCTTTGAGATGACCATCGCCAAGACGGGCTTCAAGGTGCTTCTGATGCCTCATCCCGAGGACCGGGATAAGTACGACTGAGATTACATCGACAGAGGAGACGTTACCGTGAAAGAATTGAATGTTAAAGAGCTTCAGGTCCTGGCGGCCCAGATCCGGCTGGAGACCCTGAAGGTCATCCACTCCCGGGGCTTCGGCCACGTGGGCGGCTCCATGGACCTGGCGGACCTGATGGCGGTGCTGTACGGCGCGGCCATGAACTACGACCCCAAAGATCCCCGCTGGCCCGACCGTGACTGGCTGGTACTGTCCAAGGGCCACGCGGGCCCGGTGGCCTACGCCACCTTCGGCCTGGTGGGCTTCTATCCCATCGAGGACGCCTACACCCTGAACCATCCCCACACCCGCTTCCCCAGCCACACCGACCGGAAGCTGACGCCCGGCGTGGACCTGACCACCGGCTCTCTGGGCCAGGGCACCTCCACCGCCACCGGCGCCGCCCTGGGCAACCGGATCGACGGCCGGAACAACCGCGTCTACTGTGTCGTCGGCGACGGCGAGGCGGACGAGGGCCAGGTCTGGGAGGCCTTTCACTTCGCCAGCGCCCATAAGCTGGACAACATCACATACATCATCGACAACAACGGCTACCAGCTGGACGGCACTACCGCGGCTATCCTGGACCACGGCGACATCGCCGCCAAGGCGGCCTCCTTCGGCCTGTATACCCAGGAGATAGACGGCCACGACGTGGCGGCCATCTATCACGCCATCGAGAAGGCCTGCGCCCACAAGGGCTCGCCCAGCTGCATCGTGCTGGATACCAGCAAGGGCAAGGGCGCCACGTTCGCCGAGGTGAACCATGAGCACAGCTCCCAGCCCAGCGAGGAGCAGTGGACCGAGGCCATCGCCGCGGCGGAGAAGGCCCTGGCAGAGATCAAGCAGGCTTGAGGAGGGGAAGAAATGAGTATCGAATTGATCGGAAAACATGAGAAGGACGCCCGGGCGAGCCGGGACGCCCTGGCCCTGGAGCTGGCCCGTCAGCTGGAGGAGGACCCCTCCGTCTGCTATATCGACTGCGACCTGGCCGGCTGCATCGGCACGAAAAAGCTCATGCAGCAGTACCCTGACCGCGCCACGGAGGCCGGCATCGCCGAGGCCAACGCCGTGGGCGTGGCCGCGGGCCTGGCCGCCACGGGCAAGAAGGTATACGTCCATTCCTTCGGCACCTTCGCCTCCCGCCGCTGCTATGACCAGGTATATATGAGCGCGGCCTACGCGGGCCTGAGCGTGCGCGTGCTGGGCTCCGACGCGGGCGTGACCGCCGCGTTCAACGGCGGCACCCATATGCCCCTGGAGGACGGGGCCATGTACCTGTCCATCCCCGGCGCCACCGTACTGGACCCGGCGGATTACGACCAGCTGGCCAGCATAGCCAAGCAGTTAAAGGACCGGGAGGGCGTCAGCTACACCCGCTTCGTCCGCAAAGACGTGATCCAGGTCTACGCCGAGGGCTCTGAGTTCGAGATCGGCAAGGGCGTCGTCCTGCACGAGAGCGGCAAGGACGTGTGCACCGTCATCACCTCCGGCATCATGGTGGACGAGGCCCTCAAGGCCTACGAGGCCCTGCAGGCGGAGGGCATCAGTGTGCGCGTCATCGACATGTTCACCTGGAAGCCCCTGGACGAGGAGCTGGTGATCAAGGCGGCGAAGGAGACCGGCGCCATCGTGACCGCGGAGAACCACAACGTCCGCTGCGGCCTGGGCTCCTGCGTGGCCCAGTGCCTGTCCAAGAGCCTGCCCACGCCCCAGGAGTACGTGGGCGTCCAGGACGAGTTCGGTCAGGTGGGTCCCCAGGACTTCCTGATGGATGAGTACGGCCTGCGCGCGGCCAACATCGTCGCCGCGGTGAAGAAAGTCATCGCCCGCAAGTGAGCGGCATAAAAGGAGGAACATTATCCAATGGCAGTAGATGCTTTTTCCGCCTCCCTGATGGCGGATAAGAGAGAGATCATTTTTGCCCCTACGGTATATAAATTCGAGACCTTCGCCCAGATGGTGGAGCAGTTTAATTTGGGCGAGCGGGACGTGGTGCTGACCAATAAGTTCATCTACGGCCCGGTCATCGAGAAGCTGGGCCTGAAGTGCAGCTTCGTGTTCAAGGATCAGCTGGGCGGCGGCGAGCCCTCCGAGGCCATGATCCAGGCCATGTACGACGCCATCCCCTATGACAGCTACGACCGCGTCATAGCCGTGGGCGGCGGCGCCGTGATGGACCTGGGCAAGCTGCTGGGCTGCAAGCGCCCCGACTCGGTCCATGAGCTCTACTTCAAGCGCTTCCCTGTGGTCCACGAGAAGGAGGTCATCGCCGCCCCCGCCACCTGCGGCACCGGCTCCGAGGTCACCAACATCTCCGTGGCCATCGTGAAGGACGAGAAAAACGGCGTGCTCACCGGCGGCGAGACGAAGCTGGGCCTGGTCAGCGACGACATCATCCCCAACAAGGTCTGCCTGATCCCCGAGCTGCTCTCCACGCTTCCCTACAAGCCCTTCGCCTGCTCGGCCATCGACGCGCTCATCCACGCCACCGAGTCGTTCCTGTCCCCCCACCGCAAGACCATGACCAGCGAGCTTTTCAGCGTGAAGGCCATCGAGCTGATCCTTGAGGGCTTCCGGCGCATCGCCGAGGGCGGCCCCGACGCGCGCACGGCGTATTTTGACCAGTTCCTGACCGCGTCCATGTATGCCGGCGTGGCCTTCCAGAAGGCCGGCTGCGGCCCCGTGCACGGCATGAGCTTCCCTCTGGGCGGCACCTACCATGTGGCCCACGGCGAGAGCAACTACATGCTCTTCGGCGCCATCCTGGACTACTACGACGAGCACGACCCCGACGGCGAGATCATGAAGTTCAAGCAGCTCATCGCCAACTGCCTGGGCTGCGAGGCCAAGGACGCCATTCCCGCCCTGAACGAGCTGCTCAGCCATATCCTGCCCCTGCGGCCCCTGCATGACGCGGGCTTCAAGGAGAGCGACTTCAAGGCCTTCCCCCTGTCCGTGGAGGCCAACCAGCAGCGGCTGATGACCAACGCCTACTATCCCTTCGACCTGGATTCCATCGAGGCCATCTACCGCAAGTGCTATTGAGGAGGGGAATGCTCTAATGAAAAAACTGGTTTTGACTGATGTGCAGCACATCGAGATCGTGGAGGGCCCCATTCCTGAGCCCGGCGAGGGCCAGGCCGTCGTGCGCATCCGCTACGCCGGCATCTGCGGCTCCGACCTGCACGTATACGACGGCCTGAACGCCAATGCAAAAATGCCCCTGGTCATGGGCCACGAAGCCTGCGGCGAGCTGTATGCCATCAACGACCCCCGCACCGACATCAAGGTGGGCGACAAGGTCTGCGCCCACACCATCAAGCCCTGCGGCGGCTGCGAGGCCTGCACCATCGGCCGGGAGAACCTGTGCCGGGAAGTCAGGATCATGGGCACCAACTTTGACGGCGTGTTCACCCAGTATATGCTGGTGGACGCCAACCGGCTGATCCGCTTCAACGACGATGTGGATATGAAGTTGGCCGCTCTGGTGGAGCCCCTTACGGTGGGCGTGCACGCTGTGCGCCGCTCCGGCGTGTCGGTGGGCGACGATGTGTTCGTGGCCGGCGCCGGCCCCATCGGCCTGCTGATCGGCATGGTGTCCAAGCTGGCCGGCTCGGCCCATGTGGTGATGGGCGAGATGAACCCCGTCCGGATCAAGATGGCGGAGGACCTGGGCTTCCTCGTGGCCGACACGACGGACCCCGTTGCCTTCAAGGCCGTGTGCGACAAGGCCACCAACGGGAACGGCTTTGACAAGTCCTTTGAGATCACCTCCGTCCAGGCCGGCTTCGATATGTGCATGGCGGCCCTGAAAAAGGGCGGTGTGATGACCCAGGTGGGCATGCCACCCAAGGGCACGGTCATGGGCGTGGACATCGACAAGATCATCTACAGCGAGTGCGAGCTGCGCGGCGTGCGGCATCACACCATGTCCAGCATGCAGATCGCGGCCAGGATCATCAACTCCGGCCGTCTGAACGAGCAGCTGAAGAAGCTCGTCTCCGCCGTCTACCCCATGGAGGAGTATGCCGTGGCGCTGGAAAAAGCCCGCACGGACAAGACCATGCTGCGCGTGCTGATGGACTTCTCGTAACATAACACCCACAAGACAGAATAGACCCATAAGACCGGCGCGGCCATCCAGGCCGCGCCGGTTTTTTATTGGGAACCGAAAACCACGGGCTCTGCCCGTGGTTCCAAAAAGGCTGTGCCTATGAGTAGAAAAGATAAACCTCCAA